>JAKAFQ010000206.1 GCA_021817875.1 Pseudomonadota bacterium | reverse complement strand
CTTATCGGCCGGTGCGGCGAATCTCGGCCCCGCCCTGCTCCCGCTCGCCGCCGCTCGCGCCGCCGCGCCCGCCTCGCGGACCGGACACGGTCGCACGCTGTATGTGTGGAAAGCTGCGGCATGGCTCGCCCGCGCGACCCGGGGCCGGGCGGCGCGGAAGTTTGCCCAGTTGCACTCGGCGGGCATCACGGCGTTGTGGATCTCCCTGGATGCCGGCCAGCTGCGGCGCGCCACGGCCCATCCGGCCATGCTGCGCGCCGCGGTCCGCCACACGGAGCGGGCCGGCTTCTCGGTCGGACTGCTGCTCGGCGACCCGTCCTGGATCCTGCCGCGGTGGCGCCCGGCTCTGGTACGGATCCTGGCCGCGCTGCGCTCCGTCCCCTTCGACCGTGTCGAGCTCGATCTCGAGCCCGAGCAGCTGCACCCGGGGCGGGCGCGGCTGCCGGCGCTGCTCGGGTCGCTGGCTAACACTCTGGCGGCTGTCCGCCGGGTCAGTCCCTGGCCAGTCGGCATCAGCATCCAACCGCGCGATCTCGCCGTGGCGGTCGATGGCAGCGCCTTCGCGCTGCGCCTCGAGCGGCTGCGGGTGTCACCCACGCTGATGATCTACCGCGCCAATCCCGAGCGGGTGATCGCCGGCGCCGCGACGCTGATGCGCCGCTATCCGCAGCTCACCTTCCATGTCGCGCTCAGCCTGGAACGGTCCTTGCCGCGCACGGAAACCCTGCGGTTCTATCCCATGCGCGAACGCGGGCGGCGCATCGCCCGCATCGAAGCGGGACTCGCGGCTCCCAATTTCGCCGGCCTGGTCTTCGAGCTCGAGGACGGCTGGCGGCACGCCGGCCTGCTGCCGGCCGAGGCACACCCATGATCGTCAATTTCCGGCCCCGCCCCCGTGCGCCCGATGAGCTTGGGGGAGTGAAGATTCCCTACCCGAAAGCGGCGCGGCGGACCGGCCGCAAGATCGGCTGGTATCTGATCCTGCTCGTCGTGCTCTCGCCCATCCTGTATCTGGCGGCCGGCATGCTCGGCTCGTGGCTCAACCTCGAAGCCAACGGCCGGGTCGCGCTGAGTCAGCGGGAAATCCGCGCCACGGCCTCCGGCATCGTCGAGCGCCTCGAGGTGCGGCCCGGCGAGGCCGTCGCGGCCGGCGAAGCGCTGGCCCGGATCGACAACCTCGGGATCGAGGCCATGGCCGCGCGCAATGCGATAGACCGGCGTGCCTCGCGCGCCGCCCGGCGGCGCCTCGCGGCGCAGCGCCGCGCCTGGTCGAGCGAGCTGCGGGCACGGCGCCGGGCGTTGCGCTACCTGCGGCACCGCCGCGCCATCCTCGCCCAACTGGTCGAGCGCGGGGCAGCCACCGCAGCCGAGCTCGACGCGGCCACTGTCGCGGTGAGTGACGCCGAGGCCGCCGATGCGCGCGTTCAGGCCGCGCTCGCCGCCGACGCCCTGTCCACCGACACCGCCGCGGTCGATCATGAATGGATCGCAAGACGGCTGGCGAGGCTGACCCGCCGTTCGCCCTTCGCGGGCCGGGTGCTGAAAGTGCTGGTCTCCCCCGGAGAGTACGTCACCGCGGGAGAGCCTCTACTGGTGGTCGCGCGGCTCGCGCATCCGCGGATCGTCGCCTATGTCGCGCCCCGGGATGCTTCGCGTCTGACGGTCGGCACGGTGGCGACCGTGCGCTTCCCCGATGGGACGCGCATGCGCGCCCTCGTCGGCGCGAGTCCCCAGATCAGCGAACCGATGCCTTCGACCCTGGTCGACCCGTTCGGATTGCGTCCGGTCACCGTCGTGCTCGACCTGTTGCCGAGCGCCCGGTGGCCGCGAAACGGGCTCATCGAGAACCTTCCGGTGTCCGTGCGCTTCCACTACCGCTGGGAATCCTCGGCCCCCGGCCGGTTCATCGGCAGAATCCTCGGGGCCCTCTGAGGATTGCCCTGCGGCCCGCACCAGCGCGGAGTGCGCTCGCCTCGAGGGGATACGGCCGCCGCGGGCTCCTCAGGCCGCGCCGAGCGGGCGGCCGGGATGGCCTCCGAAGGCGCCATAGCCCTTCGGTCCATAGGTGTCCTGGCGCATCGGGCGGCCGGTGAGTGCGCCGAGCATGCCCTGCACTCGCTTCAGGCGCGCCGCAACCACGATGCCATTGCGATCGTTGAGATCCCGGCAGCGCATCGCGAGCGAGGCGCACTGCCGCAGGCTCTCCACCAGCGAGCCCTCGCGGTCACACCACTCGAGCAGGGCCTCGAGCCCCTCGCGGTCCGCCGGAAAGCCGTGCATCGCGCACAGCGAGCGGCGCTGTTCTTCGAGACGGGCGAGCGCGCCCATCCGCTCCTGCCGCGCGCAGGTGGTGCCCTCGAGCGCCCGGATGTCCGAGGTCTCCAGGATGCGCTCCTCGTCGGCGAGCAGCGATTCGAGCTGCCCGAGCAGAGCGATTTCCTCACGCAGCAGAACCGAGAGATGCTCGCGACAGACGGCCGGATCCATGCGTCAGCCCCCCGTAACCTGCGCCAGCGCGTGCTCGATCTGCATCAGCTGATCGGCCACGTGCTGCGGCTGCACGCTGTAGCTGCCGTTCTCGATCGCCAGGCGAAACTGCGCGACGCGCTGCGCATCCACCGCCGGCAGATTGTGCAATTGCTGCTCCAGGCTCGCCAGCAGGCTCGCCGAGCTGGTGATCTGCACGTCACTCGAGCCCGCCGATCCGGCCCCGGCGGAACCGCCGCTGACCGCATCGCGAGCTTTCTGCGCACCGCGGCCCGCCCCGACCGGGGCCGGAGAGCCGTTCACGCCGCTGATTTTGCTCGCCATGTTCGCTCTCCTGGAGCGCCTTTGACCCGGGTATCGGCCTCGCACAGGGGAACTTTAGGGTGTGACGTCGACCACACTGCGGCTTTTCACGATGCCCTGGACGACCTTGGAAGATGACAGGTTCTGGACCCGGATCAGCGCGCCATAGCGTCCCGCCTGCAGCGCCACCCCCGGGGCGCGCACCCGGATGCCGTCGAACGAGGCCCGCAGCATCACCTGCTGCCCCTGACGGACCAGGAAATCCGCCAGCAGATCGGTGCTGTGCAGCACCGCGCCCGCCGGCAGCGCATGCCGCAGCGTGCTGCGCCCGAGCACGGCAACATCCGTCAGATAGCCCGCCGCCACCCCGGAGACCAGGCGCGTCTGGGGCGCCAGATCCGTCGCGCTCAGGCGCGCCCCCTGCGGCTCGGGCCTGCGCAGCACCCACACGTCGATGCGCGACCGTACCCTCACCGGCAGGTAAATCGTCCAATGCGCGCCGTCGCGGCAGCTTACGGCGACCGAAGCATTCGCCTGCAGGCGGGCGCCGGCCAGCATCGACGCCTGCAGCGGACCGGCGCAGCGCGCCAGGCGCAGTCGCGGATCGAGCCGCCCAGCGCTGACCACGACGTCGGTTCCGGCGGGCATCCGCTCGCGGATGAAGCGCTCGGCGGCACCTCGGATGGCGCCGAGCGGCTGGATGGCCGCACCGGCGAGCGCGGGGACCGTCAGGCCTGCCGTCAAGAAAAAGAGTCCCGTTCGCAGCAGCAGGCGTCGGACCATTGACATGCGTGTCTTCATGGCTGCGGATCTTGCAAATTACAGGCCAGACAGAGAACACGCGCTCCAGCGCCGCGCAGACGCCGAGACCCTCCTCCGCCCACACCCGCCGCACCCGACGCCGCCAGGCCGGCGAGCGGCAGCCCCTTGCCGCCCGTCCGTGATCCGCATCACGCTCCGGGGCGCCGAATGCGCCCCGGCGCGCCGGCGGACGGCACCACACGGCCCTGGCACGGGTCTTGCTGCTACATCGGCAGGTTCCACGACCGCCGGTTTTCCGACATGCCGCTCAACCTCAATGCCTATCTCGGCATACAACCCGACGCCCTGCAGGTGTTTACCCAGCGCGCGCAGGTCCTCGCGGCCAACCTCGCCAACGCCGACACCCCGGGATATCTGGCGCGCGACATCGACTTCCGCGCCGCGCTCGCGGCCGCCGCCCCGCCGGCCGGCGCCGCGAGCGGCACACCCTCCCCGGTGCAGATGCGCACCACCAGCCCGCTCGATGTGACCGCCGGCGCGAACGGCGGACTCTCCACCGGGCAGTTCCTCAAATACCGCGTGCCGCTCGCACCCTCGCTCGACGGCAACACCGTGAGCTCGCAGCTCGAGGAAGCCAAGTTCGCGCAGAACACCGTGCGCTACCAGGCGGCGCTGAGTTTCCTCGAGCAGCGCTTCCGCGACCTCAATACCGCCATCACCGGTCAGTAACCACTCCCCCTCCGAGCCGCAGGCACGTCATGGCACTGTTCAACATCTTCAACATCGCCGGCTCCGGCATGTCCGCCGAATCGGTGCGTCTGAACACCGTCGCGAGCAATCTTGCCAACGCCGACAGCGTCAGCAGCAACCCGAACACCGCCTACAAGGCCCGCTACCCGGTCTTCCAGGCGGTGCAGGCGGCGCTGCAGCCCGGCCAGCCGCCGGACATGCAGGCCGCCAACGCCTCGGTGGCGGTCGACGGCATCGTGCAGAGCACCGCGCCGCCGACCGCCCGCTACGAGCCCGGCAACCCCATGGCCAATGCCAACGGCTACGTGTATTCCTCGAACGTGAACGTCGTCCAGCAGATGGTCGACATGATCTCCGCCTCGCGCTCCTATCAGAACGACGCGCAGGTCATGAACACCTCCAAGACCCTGATGATCGATACGCTGAAACTCGGCCAGATCTGACCCCGCAACCCCTTCCATCCGGACACACCTCATGTCATACAATTCCATCAGCGCCTTCGCCGCGCAGAGCGCGAACGCGGCCGCCGCCGCCGCGAGCAGCGCCGCGAACAGCTCCGCGGGCAGCGCCAACAGCAACCTGGCGCTGACCCAGAGCGACTTCCTGCAGCTGCTCACCACGCAGCTGCAGAACCAGGATCCCACCCAGCCGACCAATCCCAGCCAGTTCGTCAACGAATTCGCCGCGCTCAGCGAGGTGAGCGGCATCAGCAGCATGTCGAGCTCGATCGCCAGCCTCACCGGCTCGATGAGCTCGGCGCAGCTGCTCAACGGCACCAACCTCATCGGCCACACCGTGATCGCCTCCGGGTCCTCCGCGGCCCTGACCGCCGGCGGCAGCATCAGCGGCGCGGTCGCGCCGCCCGCCGGGGCCAGCTCGCTCACCGTGCAGGTCAGCGACTCCAGCGGCCAGCTGATCGACACCTTCTCCGTGCCGGCCACGGGCAGCCCCAGCTCCTTCACCTGGAACGGCACCACGGCATCGGGCGCCGCGGCGCCCGCCGGGGTGTACAACTTCACGGTCGCAGCCAACAGCAACGGCACGCCGACCTCGCTCACCCCGCTGCTCTCGTACAAGGTGAACAGCGTCACGCTCGATCCGACCACCAACAGCCTGACCCTCAACACCGACGGCGGCGCGGTGCCGATGAGCGCCGTCAACCAGGTCATGTAAGGAGCCGACCCATGCCATTCGCACTCGCCCTGTCCGGCATCAATGCCGCCAACACCGACCTCAACACGACCGCGAACAACATCGCGAACGTCAATACCGTCGGCTTCAAGTCCTCGCGCGCCGAGTTCTCCAGCCTGTACGCCCAGACCCAGCAGGGCGACTCGCTCACCACGGTCGGCAACGGCGTCGCGACCTCGACCATCGCGCAGCAGTTCACCCAGGGGAACATCAACACCACCTCGAACAATCTCGACCTGGCGCTGAGCGGCAACGGCTTCTTCATCGTGAGCAACAACGGCTCGCTCGCCTATACCCGCAACGGCGCCTTCCAGGTCGATCAGAACGGCTACCTGGTCACCGCCTCCGGCGACCGCGTCCAGGGCTACCAGCCGCTCGCCAACGGCGGCTTCAACACCGGCGGCCTGTCCGACCTGCAGCTCTCCACCGCCCAGGTCGCGCCGCAGGCGACCACCACGGCGACCATGACCCTCAATCTGCCGTCGAATGCCACCGCCCCGACCACCACGCCGCTCAACCCGAGCGACTCGACGAGCTACAACAATACCACCTCGCTGACCGTGTACGATTCGCTGGGCGCGGCGCATACGGCCCAGCTGTACTTCGTAAAGGGCGCGACCAGCAACACCAGCAGCACCTGGGACGCCTCGCTGTACGTCGACGGCTCGGCGGTCGGCGGCCCGCAGCCGCTCACCTATTCGAGCTCCGGCACGCTGACCTCCCCGGCGAACGGCACGGTCAACTTCGGCTCGTACACGCCGGCCACCGGCGCCAGCCCGATGAACATCGGGTTCAATTTCGGCACCTCCACCCAGTACGGCAACTCGTTCGCCGTCAACGCCATCTCGCAGAACGGCTACACGACCGGCAACCTCACCGGCATCAACTTCAGCCCGTCCGGCGTGGTGCAGGCGAACTTCACCAACGGCCAGTCGACCACCCTCGGACAGGTGGCGCTGGCGAACTTCGCCAATCCCCAGGGACTGGCGCAGACGAGCAACACGCAGTGGCTGCAGACCTACTCCTCCGGCGCCGCGGTCGACGGCGTGGGCGGCACCTCCGGATTCGGCACCATCCAGTCGGGCGCCCTCGAGCAGTCGAACGTCAACGTCACCGCGGAGCTGGTCAACATGATCACCGCGAGCCGCAACTTCCAGGCCAATTCCCAGATGATCAGCACGGCCAACCAGGACACGCAGGCCATCCTCAGGATCTGATCCGGATCCGGGCCGGGAGACGCAGGTGAACAAGTCGCTGTACGTGGCCATGACGGGCGCCCAGGAGCTGCTCAACGCCCAGGCGGTCAACAACTTCAACCTGGCGAACGCCAACACCGTCGGGTTCAAGGCGGAGCTGTCGGCCTTCCAGAGCCAGGCGACGCTCGGCAGCGGCTATGCGTCGCGGGTCTATGCCACGGCCAACACCAACGGCTGGGACAGTGCCTCCGGATCGATGATCAGCACCGGCCGGCCGCTCGATGTGGCCGTCCAGGGCCAGGGATTCATCGCCGTGCAGGGACCGAACGGCCAGGAGGGCTACACCCGCAACGGCGACCTGCACGTCGAGGCGAGCGGCATGCTGGTGACCAGCACCGGGCAGCTGGTGCTCGGCGACAGCGGCCCGATCAGCGTGCCGCCGAGCGCCTCGGTGCGCATCGGCGCCGATGGCACGGTCTCGGTGGTGCCGCTCGGCCAGAGCCCCGACACCCTGGCCACGGTCGGACGCATCAAGCTGGTC
>JAKAFQ010000205.1 GCA_021817875.1 Pseudomonadota bacterium | reverse complement strand
ACAGGCTGAGCACGCGCTATCTGGTCAATGACGCCTGCGTGCTGCTCGGCAGACCGCTCGTCACGGCGGCGATCCACCGTTTCGAGGGCCAGACCATGACGTACATTCCCGGTCTGGGCCCGTGTTATCGCTGCCTGTTTCCACAAGGCGAGGAGGGCGCGGTGGCCGGCTGCGCCGAAGCCGGCGTCCTCGGAGTGCTACCCGGCGTGTTGGGTACGATACAAGCCAACGAGGCCATCAAGATCGCCGCAGGCATCGGCATGCCGCTGATCGGCCGGCTCCTGAGCTACGATGCCCTGGATCTCAGCTTCACGGAACTGCCCGTCAGCCGGCGCGATGACTGCCCGGTGTGCGGCTCGCATCCCGTGATCACGGCGCCCATGGACTTCGGCCCGGTGTGTGACACCGAAACGCTCGGCGCGCGTCGTCTTTCGGCGATCGGCTTGCGTGAGCTGCTGGCATCGGCTGAATCGGCCGGCCCACCGTTAGTGCTGATTGACGTGCGCGAGCCGCGGGAATTCGCCGTCCGGCATCTCGATGGTGCGCGCAACATTCCGCTGCGAGAGCTCGAGAGCCGCCTCGCGGAGTTCGCGGCCGGTGATGATCCCGTTTTCCTCTGCCGCTCCGGATACCGAAGCCTCCTGGCCTGCGCGATCGCGCTGCGTGCCGGAATTGCCGCACCGGGGCACCTGGAAGGCGGGCTGCTTGCCTGGGCGGCCGAAGTCGAGGCGCACTTCGAGGTCGCATCCGACTGAACCCCGACGGCGCGGCGAGACTTCCGGCCGTTCCGGCGCGACCGGCCTTCTGCGCGCACTGACCCGTCTCACCCAGCCACGCGGGGGGCCAATGGCAAGCCGCGGCACGCCGCGATCCGTGAACGAGTGCACAACACACCTGCCCGTACGGCCTCCTGTCGCGGTCGACGCGTGCCGCGATCGGCAGCGATTGCACCGTTCAGGCGCGAGTCGCCGTCGCGGCCAGGGGATCTGCCGACGCAATTGCTCGTATTGCGGCCGCTGCGGCACCACGTCCCGGTGCCTTTCGTCGGTCATACGGTGGCGTTGCCGCTGGTCAGCAAATCCAGGCTGAGGCCGTTGCGCGTTGTCGATGGTGCCGCGCTCGGCCTGGTTGTGGCTCGCGTCGTTGTTCCGGTCCTGAGGCGGTCTGCGGGTGAAGATTCTCGAAAATCCGGGAAGCAATTCATGGCAAGTGTGATCGGCACACATTCCCGTCTGCGTGCTGACCGATGGGCTGATCGGCCCACCGCGTGCCCGCGTTCCCACGGCGCTTGCTCAAGGGGCTTTTTTTGACTCTCATGCTGGCCGCCATGCTGTGCGTTGCCTGTCGGTCGGACTGCGCCCAGCGGTCGAGCGGCGGCAGCCCTCGAGCGAACGTGCCGGCGATTTCGTACCAGGCGTCGCACCGGGCAGACTGATCAGTCGGCCCGGCTGTCTCGATCAGCTGTGGTCGCGTCGCTCCTGAGCGACGGAGGGGTGCCAGGAGAGTCGCCTGTTTGGTGCACTGTGTCACAGGCAACTGACCCCGGTCTGCACTAGGCTTTTTCCATGTGCGAGCGATATGTCGTGCCGGACCAGGACCTTGCCGAACGCGCACTGGCGCCGGAGTTCCGATGGTGGCACTTTTCGGCGAGCTTCAACGTTGCGCCGTCTCGCTACGTCCCGGCTGTGCGCCTGCACGAGGGCCGGTCCGAGGCGGTCATGATGCGCTGGGGGCTCATCCCGGCATGGGCGCATGGGGACATGTCCGCCGGACACTGGCTGCGTCTCTCATGTGGCGCCCTGGAGAGCAGTCCGCTGTTCCGCGGCCCCTGGCTGAATGGCCAGCGCTGCATGCTGCCGTTCGCAGGCTTCTACACGTGGCGACTGACGTCCGCGGGATACCGGCAACCCTATTTCGTGCATGCCAACGGCCGACCGGTATTCGCCGTAGCCGCAGTCTGGGATCGCACGGAGAGCGACGAGGGCGACGTGATCGAGGGCTGCGCGATCCTCACGGTACCGGCAAACGCGCCGCTCGAGTCGATACAGACGGCCACGCATGACATGCCGGCGATTCTAAGCGCCGAGGAGTGCGAGATCTGGCTTCACGGCACCCCCGCGCAGGCCCGGGCGCTGCTGCGAACACCGCCCGATGCATTGCTCACGTGCCATGCGGTGAGCCCGCGGATCAATTCACTGGCCTGCGATGACGCGGGGCTGGTGCAGGCCGTCGGGTGAGCCCCGGAACTTCGTACCCGGGGCATCGCCTTCGCCGGCAGGGTGCCCAGCGATTCTCCGGCGTACGGCCTCGAGCCGGAGAGCGTCATTTCAAACGGTAGCGGTTCGCAGACCTCGTACAACCGGTGAGGGGCTTACACGCAGGTGGCGGTCGATCGATTCGACGACTGCACCTTCTAGTACACCGACGAGTACGAGCCGGCGACCGGTTGCTTCAACTGGAACACCGTCAGCGCCAGCTGCCGCTATTTTTGCGGTGAATGCGTGTCCCGTATGATTTTACAGGCATCGGCGCAACTGACGGTCCAATTGGATGTCCTTGATTCTTGAATCCATTGCAAACCATCTGCCAGCCCCTCCAGGTGAAAGTGTAAATTTGCCCGACATCTGGGTGACGCCTCGTCTCTGGACGCAATGCCTGCCACAATGCACCTGGGGACCCGATCGTGTCCCGGTGGCGCGCGATACCGGGGAGGTAAGCCAGGCGGGGCATCTTTGGCAGCGCTTCATCCTGCGCGGGTGCGCCTGGCCCGCTCGTCGATTCAACCGCAGTGCTCGAGGAGCCCTCTATGGCGCGAGTTCATGACGTTGACACGCAGCCGGTCTGCGTGCGCCGCCGCCGCAAGGCGGCAGGTCCATTGCCGCAGCGTTTGCACGAGCTGAGAGTTGCGCAATGAGCACGTATTTGATAAGGAGCGGAGAAATTTCTGAAATGCCAGGCGTCAGAAAGACGCATTTCAGAAACGCCAATGCGCAGCGTCTTAACAAGTCGCTCGGCGATGCGACAGGACTATCGGGCTTCGGCTTCCATATCATCGAAGTCGAGCCCGGCCATGAGACCACGGAACATCACGTCCATCATTACGAGGATGAGTGTGTCTTTGTCCTGAGCGGAACGGCAACCGCCGTGATCGGGGATGAAGAGTTCGCAATCGCCGCAGGCGATTTCATCGGTTATCGGAAGGGTGGCCTGCCTCATTCAATCAAAAACACCGGCTCTGCACCCTTGCGCTGTATCGTCGTCGGCGAGCGGCGTGCCCACGACGTGTGCGACTACCCCCGTCAGAATAAACGATTGTTCCGCAATGCCGGGATGCCCTGGAGTCTCGTGGACGTTTCGCAGATCGAGGCACTCGGCAGCGGTACCGGCAAGAAGTGAGGCCAGCCGTTTACCAAGCAACAGCCCAGCACCGCTTGCGCGGGGCCGCGTCAGGATCGTTCGCCACTCGCCCAGCAACGCCGGATCGACGGTGCCGACGATCGTACGGGCCAGCTGCGTCTCGTGGGCGCCGATCGCCTTGGCGATCATCGTGCGCAGCTCTCGCTCGCGCGGCACGATCAGCCGATGCTCATGCAGCCAGCGGCGCGCGAACTGCACCGGCCGTGCCCGATCGATGATATGGCCAAGTTCCTCGCGCAGCACGCGCTTCGGTGCGCGCCGCTGTGCTTGCGAGAGCCGGTGAAAACCCAGCGTTCTCTTGACCGGTCGGCGGTGAAGCGGGCACTGGACCAGTCTTTTTGCACAGGCCGCGACAGCCGCGGCTTGGTGACCGTCAATCACGTCCCCGGCGCGCAGCGAACTGGCGGACTCGCGGAACGCCGCGTATCGTCGCGCAGACCCGGCCGACAGGCCCCTGGTCCGTCCGATTGACGCGGATCAAGGCGGTGGGCCAGGAGACCGCACACGCTCATTGTTTGCTGCGAACCTTGCCATGGTGGATATCGACGTCGCGATTGCCGTTCACGTGCTTTCCGTGATCTGGTGGATCGGAGGTATGGCTTTCGCGACCACCGTGGCTCTGCCGGCGCTGCGGGCGGGCGAGATGGGTGAGCGACATGGCGCGTTCCGGTCGATCGAAGGACGATTCGCGCCCCAGGCCCGGATCGCGGTGACGCTGGTCGGGCTCTCCGGGGTCTACATGCTGAGCCGGCTTCATATGTGGACGCTTTTCACGCAGGCTCGCTTCTGGTGGCTGGACGCGATGGCGATCTACTGGCTTTTCTTCGTGACATTGCTGTTCGTCCTCGAGCCGAGCGGTCTGTTCGAGCGGATGGTGATGCACGGGGACGATGAGTCGCGCATCTGGCGCCGTGTCCTGACAGTGCATCGGGTGCTGCTCGCGGTCGCGGTGATCGTCGTGGCGGGCGCGGTTCTCGGAGCTCAGGGATT
This sequence comes from Pseudomonadota bacterium, assembly GCA_021817875.1. The sequence continues at coordinate 2,831 of JAKAFQ010000205.1, read as the reverse complement.
CTAGTCAGCGAGACTGGCTTGCCGAGCCTCGATCCGAGGTCCTCACAGGCGCGGATCGAGGCGCAGCGCAGCGCCGAGCTCGAGCGTGAGCTTATAGACTCTCAGTCCGTGCCGGCGGGCTTGCTTCAGATCATTGCCGCCGGCGGGCGCGGTGCGGAGACTGACTGCTTAAGAACTGGGTCTGCCGTGACACATGGTCACAATAGTACGCATAATATATATTATGTAACATTATGGCACCAGCTGGCGTGCCCTTTATGGACTGCTGTCGATCCAACGAGATTTCGGTAACCCCTGCCGAGATACCGGTAACCAGCAGGCAGAACATGGGACCGAATTCACGTCCGGCACCGAATTCGCGCTAACGCAGGTTCGACCGCGGTTTGCACCGTGCTATCCGACGCTTCAGCTCAAATGATGACGTTCACCCTGGAGCTCAGCAGATGCATTCGCACGACCTCTTTCCAAAGTCTACGGTGAGCGCACGCTCGCGCCAGTACCTCATCACCGGCGAACACGTCCGAGTGCCTCCCTTGCCTGGCGATACTGAGGATCAATTTGGAGAGTCCGGTCGTAAGCCTCCCGCGCGTCCTTCACACGCCCGGCGCGCTCGTTCGCCAATCCAATGCCGTACCATGCGTTCGCACGTTCGCTTATGGTTTTCGCCAGCTCGATTGCATGGCGGTAGTCGGCCAGTGCCCCGTCCTGATCACGCGCGCGGCTGCGTAGAATGCCGCGAACGTAATACCCCTCATAATCTTCGGGATTTCGTTTGACGTATTCGTCGCAATCCAGAAGACCCGCGCGAAACTGCTGCAGGTGATACTGTGCCCTGCATCGCCAGAGATATGCGGATACCAGCGTCCTATCGATCGCCAGCGCGCTCGTAAAGTCCTCCACGGCGGACTCATATTGCCCGAGGAAATTCCGGGTGATGCCGAGGTAGACGTGGGCTTCCGCTGTTGGTGCCATTCTAACGGCTCTCTGCAGGTCCGCAAGCGCCTCCCTCTCGCGCGACTCCGCTCCCAGCGCCCTCCCTCGCATTACCAACCATTTCGCATCGGGCGGATAGTGATCCAGTAACCACGTGGTGTCCGAGATCATGGTCTGCCAGTCGTCGGCCTGGCTCGCGATTCTAATGCGGTTCCAGAGAAGCTGCGGATCGTTTGGTTTGAGTACGAGCGCACGGTCAATGTCCGACCGCGCCTCAGCCAGGTTTCCCATTCTTAGAAACACACCAGCGCGATTGTTCCAGGCATGATAGTTATCCGGGTTGACCGCCAAGTACTTGTTGTATTCGACGAGCGCCCGTGCATACTCCTTCTTGTCGTAATAGCCGATGCCGAGCATCAGGTGCGCTTCGCTCAGGTTCGGCTGCAATGCGAGCGCCCGCTGACCATCGACAACGGCACCGTCGATGTCGCCTCGCTCGATCTTCTCAAAGCCACCGCAAACGAGCTTAACCGCGGCCGAGCCGCGCGACGGGTCATCGCAGATGTTCGTAGCCGCGGCGACGCCCGGAATAGCGATCGAAACGACAGCTAAGAACAGACCACCCGTAATGATCCCAGTCACCCCATTGCGCCCGAAGATTCTGCACAGATGCGCAAAGCGGCAGTGCATGATCACACTCCTCACGATGGATCTTCACGGTCCAGCGAGAAATGTTCGTTCGGAACGTTAGAGGCGGCAATAGGTAGATCTGCTGGTCGCACAGCGCCGTCTCACAGACGCACTTTTACACTAAGAGCGCACGGATGCCAGGTTGGCGCTCTAACGGTAAACCCGCTGTAGTTGCGAGAGGGAACGAGGCGGAATGGCCAATGAAACTACGTATGGCCGTTTTCCGTCCTTCGGGCTTTATTATAAAAATGTGCCCCTCCTCTGGGCAGTCAGAAGCGGTAGCAGTTACATATGCTCGTTTCGTCTCGAAATCTCGTTAGTGCAATGCTCATATTGCAGCTGGCGCTGTTATCTGGATGCGCCGCGAATTCACAGAACCTCGCAGATTTCGATCTGGTGAGGGTACCTATCGATGAGGGAGCTGTTACGACCCTCCGCGTTATGTGGTTTTCCGGCATAGATGCCCTTGCCAGTCCCAGCGCGTACGTCGAGGCGGGTGCACATGCTATCGAAGGCACTTTGGCGCTGACAGAGCGATCGTTGACCCTAATCGTGGGAGGGACGGCCGCTTCTCGCTCAGGCACAGGGCTGCATATTCGGTATCGCCGGATAGCCTCGATCGACGTTCAGCGCTACCTCAACAACCGTGCCGTAGTGATCAGGCGGCGCGACGGGAAGATCGACTCATTTCAGATTCGCGGGGCCGTTATCGATCGGGAGCGAACCGAGGATGTAGGGCGGCTGCTGCAATCAAGAATCCAGGCTGCGCCGGTCCCCGTGCCGTAAGTGCGCATTGCTGCGCGATCGGCGGCACATGCTGTTGCACTTCGCGCAACGCCTCCTGCAGTTGAAATGACAAACGCTGCATGAGGCAACGTACTCGTATCACGGCTGCCCAGCAGGGCTTCAACCGAGCAGCAGAGGGAACTCAGAGACCAAGCGCGCACGCGAGCGCTTCTGGGCGGCATTTGTTATCGGAATTTCTGCAGGAAAGATTACATAATCACATAATATTCGGCAAAATCAGCGAGTTGTCTTCTAATTCGAGAATTGGCGCGAGATCAATCATGTTCTTGATCCACTAGCGTGAGTTTACTGACGCTCGCGTCTCCTTTGACGATCTAGGGTTTGCGAAGAGGCTGAATTTTAGCCTTTGGGATCGTGCGCCCATCTTGCGGCACTGTATAGACAAAACATAGATCCCGTGC
>JAKAFQ010000204.1 GCA_021817875.1 Pseudomonadota bacterium | reverse complement strand
AGGAAGCGTCGTGGGGGCCCTGCGGGGCCCCCGCGAACCATCCGAAGCACGGGGGACGAGCACGATGGCCGGACCGGTGTGGCGTTTCGATGCGACTCGGGAAGCGGTGTGCGACAGCTGCCTGCGCACCTGCACGGGGCTCTACGTCGAGGGCGAGATCACCGACAACGAGCTGTCGCCGGTCCGGGCCGTCTGCCCCGACTGCATGGCGCGCACGAACCGTCTCGTGGTCTCCGGAGAGGTCGGCGGTCGTGTCGCGGCGCCGGCGTACGCCCACAGCGACTGACCCGCGGGGTGGCGGGGCTGAGAGGACTTGAACCTCCGACACGCGGTTTAGGAATTCATTCGGCCAATCTTTAGCGTCTTTTGCTCACAACCACGTATTGAAAATAAACGAGTTCTGTGCCACGCCGTCTACAGTGTACACTGGTTTCGTCCCCAACTGCGGTACAAACTGCGGTACGTTTTGAGATCAATCTCACACACCACGACGCGCCACGATGCCCCAGGATCGCCGATCGGCTGCCGGGTGGTGATAGGAAGTCCAGCCGCCTCCCGTCCTCGCGGCCGGCGCCGACGGTGCGCGTGCGCTAGGGCCACTCAGGATGCAGGTCAGCGCCGACGCTCACGGCCACGGTGCCGTTCTTCAAGGCTCGGACGCGAAGCACGCGGCGGACACCGTGGGCCTCAACGAACACGTCGTCAGTCGTCCCGCGCCAACCGTGGAACCGCGTGACTCGGTGGTCGCTGTTCCCGGCGACAGGGCCGCGCTGTAGGTGCCATGCGACGATGCCGCGCCCCGGCCCCGACAGGCGCTCACGCGACACGAGCGTCAACTCGGCGCCCACTTGGATCACCGAGGGGCGAAGGTTAACGGTCGGCACGTCGTCGAGGTCGCTGAATTCGGCGATCACCACCTTACCGGCGTCGAGCGTGTAGGAGCTGTCGAGATGAAGGGTTTTCCGGTGCATTGTGGTGTTTCCTTTCTGCGTCACTTCGGGGACGCGGCCGTGCTACTGACCTAGACTAGCACCGTCGTCAAGCGGGAAGTACACCGTCGCACAGCTCCCGTCGGGCGCGACGCGAACGTGATCCCCCTCGGGCTCGTGATCGAGGATCGCCAGCGCCACGTCGCCGGTCGCGGGGTTCACGACGGGCGCGACGTACCGCGGCTCGCCGGCCTCGGCTGCCAGTGCGACCGCCTCAGCGATCAGGCGCAACGCGACGGAGCAGTCAGCAGTCAGCATGCGTCACCTCGAAAAAAGCGGGCGGCGAGGAGGAGTAGGCCTCGCCGCCCTTGAAGGAATCCCGGGCGCCGGTGATGGGACGGCGCACGGGGGTGCTGCTACCGCCTCGCCGAGTGCGGGCGGCCGGACGCAGCGCGGGAAAGGAGTGACCGCAATGCGCCCGTGAAGCGACGCGGAGGTAGGCGCTCACTCCTCCCCCGCGTCCAGCGCGCAGCCGGGGGGGAGTGTTCCCCGCCGCGCGCACGTCTTGCTCCCTGATAGTCCGAGCTCCGCCGCCGCCGCTTCGGCGATCCAGCGGGCGTCGGCCTCGTCATCACTCTCCGGCGTCCATCCGGGCCACCGGGCGCACGCGGCCTCGACCATCGCCGCCTTGTCCGCGTTCCCGCGGCCGGTGGCGAACCGCTTGGCCCGTGAGCTGTGAATCGCAACGTGCTCAAGCCCTACCTCGGCGCACCAACTCTGAACATGCGTCACGATGCCGACGGCGTACTCGGTGGCGGCGCCGCCGCGGTGGTGTGCCTGTTCCACCGCGACCAGCTCGAGCTGCGGATACTTGTCAAGCACGTCGCCGAGCCGGCGCCGGAGCTTGAGGTATCGGACACCCGGCGAGTCGCCCCGACGCGGTGCAAGGTTCCAGACGCCCGACGCGATGATCCGCTCGCCGTCGTGCACGGCCCAACCGCACGACGACCCCGGATCAAGTCCGAGGATCATCGCGCACCCGCCACGACGGCTCGCGCATACCGCACCCAGCCCGGCCCGATGCGGCCCGGCGCCGAGGTCGCGTACCAGCATGCCAGCGCCACCGAGAGCACGAGGTCGTCGTGCTCCCCATCTCGCCAACCACTCGCCGGCCCGGCACCATACGAATCGTGGCCCGTGGTCGCGTTCACCGTGACGCGGAAGTTCAACAGCTCGGCCTGCAGCACCTCGGCGCCCGGTAGGTTGGCGGACTTGAGCCGCCCCTGCTGCAAGAGCACCTGCAGCACGGCCACCAGGTCGCGCTTCGGCACCCGGTACCCGTCGGCGTCACGAGCCACGCTGTCACCTCCGGTGATCGTGATGCCGATCGGGTTGACGCCGTACCGCCGGAGCAGGTCCACGACCGGCCGGCCGACCCCCGTTTCGTCCACGACCAAGTCCACGTCCCCGATCAGCGGCTCGCGCTGCAGCAGGCCGGCGACGTACTCGGCGATCCGCGGGTAGCTGGTCGCCAGCGGGAACCGGTGAAGGTGGCGAATGTGGAGTACGGGATCGCCGGGGTTCGGCTGCTCTTGGAGGATCGTCAACGCCGTGAAGTCCGACGCCTGCCCGAGATCCAAGCCCACCGTAAATCGACTCATCGCTCCCCCCCTGCCACTGGCATCGGCAACACGTCGGCCAGGTGTTCGTCGGCCGCCCCGAAGAGCGGCGGAATGTCCGGGTCCACAAGGCCAGCAACGAGGTCTGCACCGAATGCTGCGTCGGCCAAGTCCTCGAATGAGGTCTCGTACTCTTGCCGGAACCAACGCGCCGGCATGGAACGCCGCTCCGAGTCGAGGAAGTCCGCCGAGATGCGGCTGCACTTGGTAGCCGGGACCGCCAGCCGCTGCCAGTCGCTGCCGCCCTCGCTCCATGCGTTGTAGAAGAACCCCCGGCGTCCCCAGGGCGTCGTCATGGCGACGATGCGCCCACCGGACACCGCGAGCATCGGCCGGATGCTGTAGTAGAGCGCGTCGTCCACCCTTGCCGCCTCGTCAACGATCAGGAGCGAAACGTTACTGAAACCGCGCACCGTCGTTTCACTGCCGGGCAGCGAGACGATGCGCGAGCCGTTCTTGAGTTCCAGCCGGAGCGCCGACTCAGCCTGGACGGGCGCGGTGTCCTTCTCCACCTTGTTCGCGAAGCCGGTGACCTTCCTGAATAGCTCGCCCGACTGGCGCAAGCTCGGGCTCAGGAGCAACACGAGCGAACCTGGATGGTAGACGGCCCGGTGCAGCGCGAGGATCGCACCGGCCGTGCTCTTGCCGGCCTGCCTGCAGGTCAGTAGCAGCGTCGGCCCGGTGCCGCGCAGTAGCTCCGATTGCCAGGGGTCCGGTTGAATGCCGAGCGCGACCGCCAGGCGCGCGGGATCGAACGCGGTCAAGAGATCATCCTGCAGCATCGCCCACCTCCAGCGCCCGCACGATCGCCTGCTTTGCCTCGGGGAACGGTTCGACCGCGACGAGGATGCGACCGCGCAGCGCCTGCCACTCGGGGAGCACAGCGACGTTGATGGTCACGCCGGACTGCAGCTCCCCGGCGAGCTTGCCAAGCAATTCGATCAAGCCTCTCGCCTCCCTGATCGCGCCCGACGCACTGCGGAGATCACCCTTGCGCTCGGCCCGCCGGAGGATGCCGAGAGCGCGGTCCTGTAGCGCCCGCACCTGGCCCAGCAGGTCGTCGGCGCGGGCGGCCTCGTGCGCCTCGTGCGCCCGCGCCAGGGTCTTCGGCACGTGCGCCGCGGCGTGGCGCTGGACGCTCATACGGCCCAGCCCGTGCGCCTCGGCGATCACCCGATAGCTGCCGCCGCGGATGATCTCCGTGTCGATCGCGTCGCGGTCGGCGTGTTGACAGACGGAGCAGAGGGGACGCGGCACGGGATCAAACCCCCTTCGGCGGCACAAGCGGCCACACGGAGAAGTGCCCCGGCACGTACGGGGAGGACTTACGAGTCGTCCAGCCGGCGAACGTGAGCTTGGTTAACGGCTCGTCCCCGTAGTCTGTCAACGCATGCGCGATTCCGTTGGCCGCGGTCGCGTCGAACGGAGCGAGATCCTCGGCACGATCAGCGAGTACGGACAGGGACGACGACAACGCGGCATACGCTGTGTGAACGTCGGCAAGCGCCTGCTCCGCAGCGAGACGTGCGGCCTCGATACGCTGCCGGCGCTCCTCCATGAGACGTGGCGCCTGAGCGGCGCGTAGCGTCCCGTAGGCCGCTTGACTCGCCTCGCGGGCCTCGGCGAGTAGTTGCTCCAATGCCTCACGCCGGGCGACAGCGGCGTCGAGAGCTGCCGTTGCTTGGGCGAATGCCGCCTCCGTCGTCTCGCCCATCGCGAGCCCACGGGCAGCCGCCGAGCGGGCATCCGTCAGCGTCGCAACGGCTGTCGTGGCCGCGGTGAGTCGGGTATCGAGATCGTCGGCCGTCGCCCTGCACCGGGCGGCCTCCACCAGCGCACTCGCTTCCTCGGCGGACCGCTCCGCCGGAGCATCCGGCGCCTCGGCGAGACGGCCGGCGCCCCCAACGGGCACCGGCTCATCGCCGACGAACAGCGCAGCGAGCTTGCCAAGCGCGCTCACCGGACACCCCCGAGGATTCGCTTCACCTGCGACTTCGCGACCAGCATGGCGACGCGCCGACGGGCCGACTCGCTGTCCGGCGCGCCCTCGATCGCGTTTCGCACCTCCGCCTTGAACGCCTCGACCTCGGGGCTCACGGGTGCCGACGCGAAGACACCGCGGCCGCCGGCAGCGTCGGCCTTGACGGCCTCGACCTCGCGGTCGTATGTGATTTCGGCCTTGAGACGCTCGGCGATGATGGGCTCAAGCTCCTCCACCACCTGCGCCAGAGCATTCCTGTGTTCGTTGACGACAGCACGCGGCGACCAGCCGTCGCTCTTCCGCGACGCACGGAGGTCGTCACCGAACCGCGCCAGCATGCCGCCGGCCGCTTGCAGCTGCCGCCGGAGGATCAGCCTCCCGACCTTGTTGTGATGTCCGCTCATGATGTGCTCTCCCTGCCGGTCAGTGCCGGCTGTTCGTGCCGCTCGTTCGTTTCGCTGTCCACACTCGACGCTGCCCGCACGCTCAGCTCTTCGCGGCCCGCCTTGACTTGCGGTACCGCCTCTAGCCGGGTGTTGGTTGCGCCGCTCCGGTGGGATTTCGTCAGACTGGCATATAGGGCGGGTTGCACCCGCGCGATCGTTTTCCGAATTGCTCGACGTAGGCCGCGGCGCGTTGCCACGCCCCACAGTGGCCGTTCCTCGTCGCGAGTGCGGGTCACAACTCACCCCCGAGCCCGTCCTCGGCGTCCCGCCGTCCCGCTGCCCGCAGGCCAGGCGCAAGCTCGTCTACGACTGCCACAACGGCCGCGCGACTCACGAGTACCGTTCGCCCGTCGCTGGCGCGGCCCAGGCTCACAAAGTCCTCGCCGACGGCGCGCAACGTGCCGCGGTAGGTCTGCCCGCCCGTGCACTTCACTTCCACGTCGGCACCGATTAGACCGTCCAGACCGCCGATTATTGATTGCCCCCCTTGACACGCGCCAGTTGTGGCCTTAACTTGTTTCCGTCCCGCCATTTGCACCTCCCGAGGATTTGTCACAGCGTCCGATAACGCTGCTTCTGTAAACTTGCCCCGTTGGTTATGAATGTTGAAAACAAACGAGTTACGCTCAATGCTGCGATTACGTTGCAACACGAGAGCGCCCGTGACACCGTTTTCCGCAGGCCGGAAGCGCGAAACCACCGGCACGCCGGCACGCACGACGCGGGCCATGCGCTTCACGCTCTGGGCGGAGATTCCTACCCGAGCACCGGCTAAGTCGTGTGTTTTCCCGACGGGGCCACTCGGCCCCATCGGGGATTTCGTTCCTCGATTCAGGTTGACGAGACGGCGCTCCCTCGCCTCTTCCTCGAGTAGCGGCACGCCGGCACGGGATCGGCACGGCGTGGCGGCACGGGCGGCACGGCAACGCGAGACGTTGCGGCCAGCGAGCGGCCGCGGTGGCCGGGTAGCACGGGAGAGCACGCAGACGGCGGTGTCACTGGCTACCGTGGCCAGTGAGGCGGTGTCACTTTCCACGGTGGAAAGTGAGGCGGTCATCGGCCGGCCTCCGCCCGCTTCGCCACGCGCCAGCACGCATGCAACACCGCACCCCGGCGGCAACACGGCACCACGTCGTCTAGGGTGAAGACACGGAAGGTGCAGACGGGACAGTCCGCGATATGGCCATAGACCAGGCGCACAAGCGGGTCGCGGTTCGCCGCCGGCTTCGGGGTCGTGGCGGCGGTCACGATGCCCCCTCGTGATCGCTCGTCTTGTCAGGGTAGGTCCACCGCTTGCAGCGCAGGCAGAGCAGCGCCTCGCGGCCGCCCGCGACCAGAAGGAACGGAGCCAAGGCGCCCCCACAGCGGCCACACACGGCCGGAGTCACCTCAGCCTTAGCATGTTTAGCGGCTTTAGCATGGGCACACCCACTAATAGATAAAGAAGAACCTTCTTCTTCTTCTTCTCTATATGGAGGTATGCCCCTGCTAAAGTTGCTAGGGTTGCTAAACGTCGTCAGCTCGAAGTCCAGCTCTGGCAGCCCGGTCATCTGCGCACCTCCCATACCTCGCGCCGGTACTGGCCGGCGACGTTCGCGCCGCCTTTCACCTTCCGGATGTGGCCGTGGTCCTCAAGCACGCTGATAAGCGCCAGGGCGCTCCGCTTGTCGCGCACTGGCGCCGGACCGAGCTGGTACACGTCCGGCAGCGGTACAAGCGGGCCGCGCGCCTGCATCCACGCGAGCAGTTTCTCGGCGGCCTGTAACTCGGGTCGCGTGGCGCCGAGCCCTTGGAGGCGGAGCGCCTCGCCGAGATAGAACCTTGTCAGTGCGATGCCGGCCTCGACGTGGTGTAGGTCTAGCTCCGTGGTGTCGGGGTCCGCGATCAGGGCCAGTACCCCGCCGATGCGCAGCGCGTGCTCAGGCGCCTTGGCCGCAAACGCGAACACGGGACGCAGGGCGCCATCCGGGCCGGCGTTCCGCTGCATCCAATCATGGAAGCGAACCCAGGTTGCTTTGGCCGCGGGCTCAAGCACCATTGGAAGCGGGCACAGCTCGCGCGGGTCGTTGTCGGCCGTGTGCGGTTCTCGGCGCAGCAGGACTCGCAGACGCTCGGCGTAGCGCCGAAACGCCGGGTCCGCAGTCACGTCTTCGGCCACGTACAACTGCCGGCCAAGCGACGACGCCGGCCACGCGATCAGGCAGAT
>JAKAFQ010000203.1 GCA_021817875.1 Pseudomonadota bacterium | reverse complement strand
CCGGCCGTCGGCGCATTGGACGCGCGTGACGTCCTCGAGGTCGTTGATCGATCCGCTGATATTGAAATCCACCGCGAGCGTGACGCTGTCGGGCTCGACCGTCGCCGCCATCAGCTCGCGCAGGATCGACGGATCGACCAGGTGGTCGCACATGGTGAGCAGGAACGGCTCGCTGAGGAAGGGCTTCGCGCGCAGCACGGAGAGGCCGTTGGCCCGCTCCCAGCTCTCGTTGATGACGTGCGTGATGTCGATCCAGTCCCGCGCGGACATGGCATCGAGCGCGGCCCGCACGTCCTCGCCGCGGTACCCCGAGACGACCACGAACTCGCCGATCCCCGCCTCACGCGCCCGGGCGAGCACGCGCTCGAGGATGGCTACGCCCTTCAGGGGAATCAGCGGCTTGATCGGGCCTCTTTCCCTGAGCCGCGTGCCCTGTCCCGCCGCGACGATCAGGCACTTCATAGCACGGCGCGCACTCTCGCGGTGTGCGTGCGTATGAACGCCTCGAGCATCTCGTACGCCTCGTCGTCGGTGAACTGCCGCGGCGGGTGCTTGCAGAAATAGGCGCTCGGGGCCTCGAGCACGCCGCCGACCCCGCCGAGCAGCGCGAGCTTGCAGCAGCGGATCATGTCGATGGCGACGCCGGCTGAGTTCGGCGAATCTTCCACGGACAGCCGCAGCTCCAGGTCCATCGGCACGTCGCCGAACAGCTGACCCTCCATGCGGATGAAGCAGATCTTGTTGTCGTTCTGCCACGGCACGTAATCGCTCGGCCCGACGTGGATGTTCTCGTCCTCGAGACGCTTGCCGGTGACCGACTGCACCGCCTCGGTCTTGGAGGTCTTCTTCGAGATCAGCCGGTCCTGGTTCTTCATGTTGAGGAAGTCGGTGTTGCCGCCGGTGTTCAGCTGATAGGTGCGCAGCAGCTTGACGCCGCGCTTGACGAACAGATCGGTCAGCACCCGGTGAGTGATCGTGGCGCCGAGCTGCGACTTGATGTCATCGCCGATCACCGGCAGGTTGCGCGCCTTGAAACGCTCGGCGAACTCCCGGTCGCTGGCGATGAACACCGGCATGTTGTTGATGAAGGCGATGCCGCTTTCCAGGGCGCATTCGGCGTAGAAGCGCGCCGCCTGCTCCGAGCCGACCGGCATGTAGTTGACGAGGATCTCGGCGCCGCTGCGCTTCAGTTCGCGCACGATCTCCTCCCGGGTGGCTTCGCGCGCGTCCGAGCGCACGAAGGTCCGCTCATCGGCGTAGGCGCTCATGTGCCCGGAAATGCCGTCGAGCACCTGTCCCATGCGCACCGTCACCCCGCTGTCGGGAATGTCCGGATGGAAGATCTTCGTGCAGTTCGGCTTCGCGAAGATCGCCCGGTTGACGTCCAGGCCGACCTTGCGGGCGTCGACGTCGAAGGCCGCGACCACGTGGATGTCGCACGGCAGGTACTCGCCGATCTGCGGGTGCATCAGCCCGGTCACGCCCTGGCGGCAACGCTCGGCCGTGTAGTAATGAATCCCCTGGATCAGGGAGCTGGCGCAGTTGCCGAGCCCCGCGATGGCGATGCGGATGCCGGCCTGGTTTGTCATGCTGGGGCTCATGTTTGTCAACCTGTTTGATCGAATACGGTGAAGCGCCGCCCTCAGTCGAGCGGCTTTCCATAGACCCGGTAGGTCTTGTAGGCGCGGGCCCCGAGCCGCTCGAGAATGCGGCGCATGGGCAGATTGTTCTCGAGGATCCACGACAGCTCGATCGAGCGGAAGCCGAACTCGCGCGCGCCGGGCTGCAGCGCGCCGATCAGCTGCAGGGGGATCGCGCTGCCGAGCATCGTTCCGGCGAGGCGGCGGCGCACCCCCATGAGCGGTACGCGCGCGGACTTGACCCCGCTCACCTTCAGCCGCCACAGCAGCCTCGCCCAGCCGAACGGCAGGAGCCGGCCGTTGAGGTCGCGGGCCGCCTCGTTGACGTTGGGGACGGCGACGATGAAGGCGACGGCCTGCCCGTCGAGCTCGGCGAACCACACCAGGCGTTTGTCGAGCAGCACCCGCATGCGCTTGGCCATCTCGTCGGTCTCCGCCTCGGTGAGCGGCACGAATCCCCAATTGCCGCTCCAGGCGTCATTGAAGATGTCGACCACCCGGCGGATCTCGTTGGCGTAATCGGAGAAGTCGAGGCAGCGCAGTCTGAGCGAGCCGGCGGTCGGGCGCTCGATCATGCGCTGTGCGGAGCGGGGCAGGGGCGTCTGCAGGTCGAGCAGATAGGCGTAGAGATCCTTCTCCTTGCGGTAGCCCAGCGCCTCGAGCCGGCCCGCGATGTAGGGGCGGTCGTGGGGCATGAGCATCACCGGCGGGGTGTCGAAGCCCTCGACGAGCAGTCCCGACTCCTCGTTGATCGAGAGCGTGAAGGGGCCGTTGGCGTGGCGGATGCCGCGCTCTTTGAGGAACCGCTCGGCGGTGCCGAGCAGCGCGGCGAACACCTGCGGGTCGTCGCCGGCGCTGAGACAGCCGAAATGGCCGATGGGCGTGGCGCCGCGCTGCTCGAGCGGATCGATTTGCGCGCTGATGCGTCCGACGTCGCGGCCGTCGCGCCGGGCCAGCCAGAAGCGTACTTCCGAGCGGCGGACGAATTCGTTGTCTTTCGCCGAAAAAGCCTGCGCGCGCTCGATGAGCAGCGGCGGGACCCACGCGGGGTCGTCGTGGTGAACGGCGAACGGCACGCGGATGAAACGCCGCAGAGTGGCTTTGTCGGTGACGGGAACGATTTCGAGGGTCATGGGATGAACTGCCGCGGGCGGGTAGGCTCGCCGGGCCGCACGCGGCCTGAGGCGCAGGGCAGGAGCCGTTCGAGCACTGGCATCATGCTACCGGGAGCGCCGTCGCGCCCGCGCGCTGCTCGAGAACGCCGAGCTCGCGTCCAATCGCGCTCATGATGCCGATCGCCCGGTCGATCTGCTCCTCGGTGTGGGCCGAGCTGACGCTGGTGCGGATCAGAGACAGGCTGGCGGGCGTGGCGGGCGGCAGGGCGAGATTGACATAGACGCCCTGCTCGAACAGCCGGTTCCAGAACCGCAGCGCCGTCTCCCGCCCGGGCATCTGCAGGGCGACGATCGGATTCGGTTCGGGACCGAGAGTGAATCCGGCCTGCGCGAGCCCGGCATACAGCCGCCGGCCGTTCGACAGCACCCGCCTGCCGAGCGAAGGGTCGCTCGAGATCCGCTCCAGCGAGGCGCTGACCGAGGCGACCACCGCCGGCGGCAGTGAGGCGGTGAACATGTAGGGCCGGCAGACGAGCCGCAACAGATCGAAGCCCGGCAGATCGGAGCTCGCGAAACCGCCGATCGCTCCGAGGCTCTTGCTGAACGTGCCGACGACAAAATCCACATCGGCTTCGACGCCTGCCGCCTCGCACAGGCCGCGACCGTGCATTCCGAGGATGCCGAGCGAGTGCGCCTCGTCGACGATCAGGCAGGCGCCCATTTCGCGCTTGACCGCCGCGATCTCGCGCAACCGGGCGGTATCGCCCAGCATGCTGTAGATGCCCTCGATCACGATGATCCGGTCGCCGGGGCGGCCCTCGAGCCGGCGCAGGCGGCGCGCCAGATCCTCCGGGTCGTTGTGTCGGAAGCGGGTGATCTCGGCCGCCCCGAGCCTGCTCGCGTCGTAGATCGAGGCATGGCTGTCGGCGTCGATGAGCAGATGGTCGTCACGGCCGGCCAGAGTGGAAATGAGGCCGAGGTTCGCCTGGTAGCCGGTCGTGAAGATCATCGCCGAGCGCCTGCCGTAGAACTGCGCGATCCGCCGCTCGAGCAGCGCGTGGTCGCCGTACGTGCCGTTGGCGATGCGCGAGCCGGTCGTGCCGGTTCCCGCCTCGTGCAGCGCCCGGGCGCTCGCCGCGACGCAGGCCGGATCGAAGGTCAGGCCGAGGTAATTGTTGGTGCCGAGCAGCAGCATGGGGCGCCCGTCGAGCAGCGCCTCGGTGGGCGAGAGGATTTTCTCGAAGCGGATCTCGAACGGATTGCGGCCCAGTGCGCCGAGCGAGTCGATGCCCGCGCGGATGCCGTCGAACTTCGACAACAGCGACATCATCCGGCCGGTCTCACGAGGGCCTCGATGGCGCGGCTGAGCTCGGCGACGGTCTGCACTTCGGCGATGCGGTCGAGCGGAATCGAGATGTCGAACCGGTCTTCGAGGTCCATGATGAAATCCAGCACGGCGACCGAGTCGAGGCCCAGGCCGGTCACGATGCGCGTCTCGGCCGACACCGGCACACCGGCGGGAACCCTGGCCGCGAGCATCTGGACGATTTCCGCCTCGATACTGTGCCCATTGTACGTCAAGTTACCCATCCTTCGATCAGATGCAGCCGTTGGACGCCCCGGGATGCGCGTCCGAGGTTAATGCAGCGCACCTCGGGCCGCCAGGAGCGGACTGGTCGAGGAGATCCAGTGCCGATCCCGGTACCAGTGCGCGGTCTCGCGGAAGCCCTGATCCAGTCCGATGGCCGGCTGCCACAGCGCGCGCGGCGGCTGGCGGGCGGCGCTCGAGCCCCAGTCGGCGTGCAGAATCTCCCGCGCCTTGCCCGGCGTCAACATCGGCGCCCGGCCGAGCGCCCATGCCGCGGCGGCATTGACGGCTGCGGCGGCCCGCAGGACCGCGCCGGGTAGCGGCAGGGCGGCGGTTCTGACGCCGAGGGCCCTCGCCGCGGCGCCGGTTATGTCGTCCCAGGAATACCCCTCGGGGCGCTCGTCAGCCAGTTCCAGGAGGATGCCCGCGGGACCCGGATCACACAGCGCGGCGATCGCGCGCGCCGCGTCGGCGGCGTGGATCAGGGCGATCCGGGCATCCCTTGCGCGCACGCGCGGCGCAATGCCGCGGCCGATGGCCCGGAAGATCCGCAGCGTCTCCCGGTCCCACGGCCCGTAAATCACGCCGGGCCGCACGATGATCCACTCGAAACGCGCGCCGGGCCGGCGCGCCAGCACCTCTTCGCCCGCGTGTTTGCTGTGCGCATAAGCCGACAGGTGCGGCTCGCGCGCGGCCATCGAGGACACCAGCACCACGCGGCTCACTCCGCCGACCTCCTCGATGGCGCTCGCCAGATGGACGGTGCCGAGCACATTCACCACCCGGAAGGCCGCCGCGCTCGGTGCTCGGATCAATGCGGCGGCGTGGATGACCGCGTGGGCGCCCTCGACGAGCGCGCGCAACGCGCGCCGGTCCGAGAGGTCCCCGGAAACGCTCTGGAACTCGAGGTGCGCGAGCTGCGGGTGATCGGGCGGGCGGCGCGTCAGGATCCTCACGCGCCAGCCGGCGCACACGAGCGCCTCCACGATGTATCGGCCGAGGAATCCCGTTGCGCCGGTGACTGCAACCAGGCGGGCCATGGGCTATGCCGCGGACGGCGACGCCGCGACACGCTCCGACGCGCAGCGCTCCTGCGCCGAGGCCGGCGGTGTCTCCGGCCGCATCGAGGCGAGGTACTGCTCTCGGGCCCGCACCCGGCTCAGCTTGCCGGAGGAGGTGCGCGGCAGCCCGTTGTGTGGGATCAGCACCACCGCGCAGTTCAGTCCGGCTGTCTCCAGGACCACCTCGGCCACCCTGCGGCGCAGCGCCTCCCGTGGCGCCACCTCCAGATCGCGGCATTGCACCAGCAGCACCACCCGCTCCACTTCGGCTTCGTCGACCGAGAAGGCCACCACGTCGCCATGACGGACGCCTTCGACCTGGTCCTCGACGGCCCATTCGAGGTCCTGCGGCCAGATGTTGCGGCCGTTGACGAGTATCAGGTCCTTGCTGCGCCCGGTGACGACCAGCGCCCCGGCCGAGAGGTAGCCGAGATCGCCGGTGTCGAGCCAGCCGTCGGCCGACAGGACCCGCTCGGTCTCCTCGGGATTCGAGAAATACCCCTGCATCATGCTCGGGCCGCGGATCATGATGCGCCCGACCTCGCGTTCCGCGAGCACCGCGCCGTCGGCCCCGCGGATCTCGAGCGCGTGGTCCGGCAGGACACGGCCGCAGCGCACGAATTCCCGCACACGGTCGGCGCCCGGGCCGGCATCGCCCGCCTCGGCCGGTACCGCGCGGCCTTCCTGCTGCAGACGTCTCAGGTCGATCCGGTCGACCTCGATGCCGCGATCGAGCGCCCCGAAAGTGATCCCGAGGGTGATCTCGGCCATGCCATAGCTCGGCAGGAAGGCCTGTTTGCGAAAGCCACAGCCGCGGAATGCGTCGGCGAATCGCTCCAACACCGCCGGACGGATCATGTCGCCGCCGATGCCGGCCACTCTCCAGCTCGAGAGGTCCAGGTGGCCCACCGAGGCGTTCAACGCCCGTAGCGTGCACAACTCGTAGCCGAACGACGGGCTGTAGGTGATGGTGCCGCCATTCTGCGCGATCAATGTCGGCCAGATGAGCGGGCGACGGGCGAAATCGCCGGTGGCGACATAATCGGTCGACACCTGGCTCGCCAGAGGCGCCAGGACGCATCCGACCAGCCCCATGTCGTGATAGAAGGGCAGCCAGGACGTGCAGCGGTCTGCCGCGCTCACCCGCAGCGCGTCGCGCGCGATGCCGCGCGCATTGGCCATCAGCGCCCGGTGGGTCACGGCCACACCGGTGGGCGAGCGGGTGCTGCCGGAGGAGAACTGCAGATAGGTCAGATGGTCCGGTCCGATCGAAGGCAGGTCGACCCCGTCTTCCGGGAGCCCCTCGAACTGCGCGAGCGTTCCGAGGGCCTTCAGATCGAACGGCTCGGCCGCTTGCCGGATCATGTCCAGGAAGGGCTCGGGCGCCAGCACGGCGGCAGCCCGTGCGCCGGCCAGCATGGCGCGGATGTGTTCGACATAACCGGCGCGTCCCCCGAACGCCACCGGGGGCGGCAGGGGCACGGCCACCAGGGCCGCATACTGGCAGGCAAAGAAGGCACGCATGAACCCGGCGTGGGTCTCGGCGATCATCGCGACCCGATCGCCCGTGCCCAGGCCGGCGCGGCGCATGCGCCGGGCGAGGGCGATCGCCGCGTCCCTGAGGTCCCGATAAGGGAGCACTTCGAGCAGCTCACCGCGGCCGGAATAGAAGTTGAAGCCCGCGCGGCCGGTTGCCGCGTAATCGAGCGCCTCGCTCAGCGTGAAAAAATCTCCGAGGCGGCACGCACAGCCGCCGGTGGGCGTCGGTTGTGACACGGCTCTCATTCGAGTTCACTCTCCCCTGTCAAGTCACGATGATAACCACCGGCTGCCGATCGGC
>JAKAFQ010000202.1:4401-7273 GCA_021817875.1 Pseudomonadota bacterium | reverse complement strand
TGTGCTGCTTGCGCTCGCCCTGGATGGTGAGCAGGCCGTCGCTGTAGGTGACCTTCACGTCCTCCTTCTTCATGCCTGGCAGGTCGGCGCGGACCAGGTACTCCTTGTCGGTCTCACTGATGTCGGCGGACGGTGTCCACTCGACGCTGACTCCGCCATCCTCCTCGAGCGACAGGCGTGGCATGCGGCTGAGCCGCGGCATCATGCGGTTGAACATGTTCTCGACGTCTGCGAATGGATCCCATCGAATCAGGCTCATGGCGATACTCCCGTGTGACGGCAGTGTCCGGGATCGGACGCGCAATAGTTTGGGGATGGGCGGACTCGATGTTATTCGGTCATTTACCTATGGAGGGCGCTGTGGCCGGTCGAGGCCGGCGCGGCTGTCCGGGTATGCGTAAGTATTTCACCTGACAGGTGCATGCGGTCTGTTGCGCCGATCCGGATGAGGGCACGGCATGCGCGTACGGGATCTCGAGCCTGTACGCGCGCATGTCGGCACGCGCCGCGGCTTTCCGCATGAGATCAGCGTGGCACGGAAATCCGGATCGTGCGCGCCGCCGGCCCAACCTGCCGGGTTGCCCGGCAGTGGCCGGTCTGCGGTGAACCCGTATGGCACGGGGCCGTTGCCCTGCGCAGCATCGTGTGCCGATGGCGCCGATTCCCCGCATCCTGGTCGCGATCAAGAATCCCTGGGCACGCGCGTTGCCGGGAGCCGACAAGGCGTTGCAGCTGGCGCGTGCGCTCGGTGCCGAGGTGCGGCTGTTTCACGGCCTGACCGATCCGGTGCTGGTGGACGTGCGGCAGATCCAGTCGCTCGCCGGCCTCGAACAGGAGCGGCGCGAGCGGGTGCTCGAGCGGCTGAGGGGGATTGCCCGACGCCTCGGCGGACGAGTCAGGGTGACAGTGGCCGCGGAGTGGGACTTTCCGGCCTGCGAAGCGGTGATCCGCGCGGCGCAACGCTTCCGGGCGACGCTCATCGTGGCCGGACCGCACGCGGGTGCTCACCGCATGTCCTGGCTGCTGCGCTCCACCGATCTGCAGTTGCTGCGTCGCTCGTCCGTGCCGGTTCTGCTGGTCAAGACTCGCTCGCCCTATGAGCGGCCGGTGGTGCTGGCGGCGCTCGACCCGAGCCTGGCTCGCGCGAAGCCTGCCGGGCTCGACGCGCTGATCCTGCGCCACGGCTCGACGGTCGCTCGCGTACTGCGGGGCGAGCTGCACGCCATTCACGCATTCCAGCCGTCGCCCCTGAGCGCGATGTTCACGCCGGCCGATACGGCCGGTGGCGCGCGCACCCGGATGGCGCAGTCGAGCGCACGGGCGGCCCTGGACCGGACGGTGCGCCCGGCCGCCGTGGCGCGCTCGCGCACGCACCTCGTGGCCCGGCATCGGGTCGAGGCGATCGAACGGGTGGCACGCGAGATCAGAGCGGCCATCGTCGTGATGGGGGCGGTCGGCCGCTCCCCGCCGCGGCGCTGGGTGAGCGGCAATACCTCGGAAAAGCTCCTCGATCGGCTGGCCTGCGACGTGCTCGTGGTCAAGCCGAGGGGCTTTGCGAACCGGATTTCCCCGGCCGCGCGCGGCGTGCAGATGATCGCACACTCCGGCGTCCAGTCAGGGTATTGATCCGCTGTCGCTGCGGCTGTGCGCGATGCCGTGGCGTCCCGCGCGGCAGTCCGGTGCGCACGCGGTGTGCCCCGCGAGCCGGCTACTCGATGATGTCGGGACAGCGGCTTGCGATCTGACTGAGCAGCCTGCCGGTCAGACGGCGGGAACGGAACCAGGCGCACGCGGCGGCGAGGCTGGCGAACACGGCGGCCTCGCTTTCCCGTTCGGGAGCGCCGCTGGTCAGTTGCGGCATGGAGATCAACGACAGCGCGCTGATGAACTGGCCGTCCCGCGTCCGGTAGATCGCCGCGTGGTAGCCGACGGCGACGCCGTAGGTCTGGGCCTCGGCGAGCCTCTCGCCGTCGAACTGCAGCGGGTGCTCCTTGTGCCCTCTGTACAGCGTGAAGTGTCTGAGCCTGGCGGGTGCGTTCGCCGCGAGCGCTACGCCGCCCGTGGCCGCGCCGCCAGAGACAGTCGATGCCGGGGAGTCGGGGGCGGGGTGGGCCGACGGACGTCGTTCAAACGAATCAACAGAGGCACACATGACTGGAGTCTCACGGAATCCGGGAAACCTGGCCACGCTGATGCGGAGTCGGCGCAGGGCGTCGACTGTTGTATCTTATCACGGCCGGCGCGCAGGCCCAAGAATCCGCCCGGCCGCCCGATGCCGTCCGCCGGCGGCGCACGCCCGCGGACCTTGCCGTCTCAGGCCGATCCACGGCTCATGCAGGCAGTGGCCGGGGTGGCATGAAATATGCCGAGGTTTTCCGGCCGGGCGCCCCTCGGGAGGCTAGCGCAAGGTCCACCACAGCCCACCGAGAACCAGAGCGCCGCCGGCAACATAGGCCGCGAGCGTCACATAGCATCCCCTGATCAGCTCGCGGATCGTGTGCTTGATGTGTTCCCGGTCGTTGAGGTTCGGGAACGGTTCCTGCGGCTCGGGCACCCCGAGGAACCGGCACAGGGGCCCCCAGCCGTCGGTGACCCGGAAGATCAGCAGTCGATCGGGCGGAACCGCGGCCTTGACTTCATCGACATAGGCCTCGTACCGGGCCATCGCCTTCGCCCGGTCGTTCATCACGCCTTTGAGCGTCCGGCCCCAGACCAGATGATGCGAGATGACGCCCATCTTCCGCCCGAACGGCGTCAACCATTCCAGCACCTTGAACTGCCAGAGTGTCTCGGTGAAGTAGATCGTGTCGATCGAACTTTCGTACCAGGCCTCGGCGCCGCGCGGATGCAGGGTGAGCAGCACCTTCGCGTC
>JAKAFQ010000202.1:0-4391 GCA_021817875.1 Pseudomonadota bacterium | reverse complement strand
CGTCGGGATACTCGGCGAGCAGCTCGCGCCACACGCAGCAGGCGGGGTTGTCGACCGTGGCGGCGTAGCGGGCGAACACCCGGTTCCAGTCATGGCGTGTTCCGGCTGGAGTATTCGCGACGTCGCGCCAGAAATCCAGATGTCCCCTGTTGGCCTTGTTGAACAGCACTTCCCGCATGTGATAACACGGCAGTCCGAGGCGGTTGAGCGCCGCGAACGTCGACCAGGTGCCGGTGCGGCCGAAACCGGCGCCGATGATCTGCAGCCCCATGGCGCCGCCGTTTTCCGGCCGATGCGGGTCGCTCACGGCCGGGTGGCGAGGATGGCGGGGGAATGCGAGCCGATGTCGCAGCGGCTCACGGCGGTGAATCCCGCCTCCCCGAGCCATGCGGTGTACTCGGCCAGCGTGAAGGTGTCGCCCACGGTGGTGTTCACCAGCATGTTGAGCGCGAACAGCAGCGGGTAGAGCGGTCCGGTGCGCGTGTCGTCGGGCACCATGTCGGCGATGGCGAGCACTCCGCCGGGCCGCATGGCCCGGTGCAGGCGCCGGAACAGCGCGCGGGAGGCCGCCTCGCCCTCGGAGTGCACGATGTTGCCGAGAATGGCCAGGTCGAAGCGCGCGTTGCCGAGCTCCACGGCGGACAGATCTCCCGCCAGGTACTCGAACCGGTCCTGCACGCCGTGGCGTGCCGCATACTCCCGGGTCAGCTCGAGCACCCGCGGGAAGTCGAGCGCCGTCACCCGCGCATGGGGCGCGGCTTCGGCGACCGCGATGCCCCAGATACCCGAACCGCAGCCGACGTCGAGCACCGCCAGGGGTTTCCGATCGGCGACCTGCAGCGCCCGCGCCAGGCGTTCCGCCGGGTCGCGGTTGGCCACGTGCAGGCTGCGCACCAGGATGGGAAAGAACTCCTGTCCCTTCGACTGCTGGTCGACGCGTTGCGGCGGCTGGCCGCTGCGGATCGTCTCGGTGAGCCCCGTCCAGGCCTGCCACAGGGCGTCACTCTCGAACAGCGCGCCCAGGTAGTCGGGACTGTGGCGCACCAGGTAGCGCTGCGAGAGCGGACGCAGGCGGTAACGGCCGGCATCCTTGCCGATGAGCTGCATCGCCGTGAGCGCATCGAGCAGCATGCGGGTGCCGCGCTCCGTGGCGCCGATGCGCCCGGCGACCTGCGGGGCGCTCTGCGCTTCGTCCGCCAGGGCCGAAAACACATCCAGCTGCGCCGCTGCCACCAGCACCCGAGCCGGCGCGAACGAAAAATGCGTCTGCAGCAGAACGGATGGATCAGACGGATCCGGGGCGGATTGCGGCATCGGCGCCTCCAGGGTTGCGGGGCGGGGGAACGCGCCGGCGGCTCACTGCCTGAGCGAGCGACTCTGCGAGCCCACGGCGCGCACATGCTACTCCGGTGAGGGGCAAATAGCCGGTCGTTCGCCCCTGCACGGGCCGGGCGGCGCGAGCGGGGGGGCGCTGCGGCATGCGCCCCGCGCGCCGCATGCGCGTGTCAGCGGCCCCGGCGGCAGCGAAGCGAAATCAGGACATGTGCGGATGATCGGCAAGCGGGCGGTTGGAGTATCAGCTGGGTTCGGAAACGGCCGAATGGGTGATCGGGTCAGTGGAAACCAACGTCGCGGCACGGCTTTCGGCGCAGGCCGCCGGCCCGGCATCGGCCGTGGTCGATACGCACGAGCTCACGCGCCGTTTCGGTGAGCTTGCCGCGGTCGATCACGTCTCGTTGAGCGTGGGCGCCGCGGAGATTTACGGCATCATCGGCCCGAACGGCGCCGGCAAGAGCACCCTGATCAAGATGCTCACCACGATGTTGCCGCCGTCCTCGGGGAGTGCGCGGGTGGCGGGGTTCGACCTCACCACACAGCCATCCCGAGTCCGACGCCGGATCGGCTACGTGCCGCAACTGCTGTCGGCGGACGGTGAGCTCACCGGGTATGAGAATCTGCTCCTGTCCGCGCGTCTGTACCTGATCCCGAGAGGCGAGCGCGAGAAGCGCATCGCGCAGGCTCTGGCCATGATGGGCCTCACGGAAGAGCGCGACCGGTTGGTACGGCAGTACTCCGGCGGAATGATCCGGCGGCTCGAAATCGCTCAGAGCACGCTGCATCGCCCCGACGTCATCTTCATGGATGAGCCGACGGAGGGGCTCGATCCCACGGGCCGGCACGCGGTGTGGAACCATGTCCGCAGTTTGCGGGCAGGGTTCGGCACCGCGATCATCGTCACCACTCACTACATGGAGGAGGCCGATGCGCTCTGTGATCGCATTGCGCTGATCGACCGCGGACGGGTCCGGGCCGAAGGGACACCGGGTACGCTCAAGGCACAGGCTGGCCCGAATGCGACGCTGGATGATGTATTCGAGATGTTGACGCGTGTCGGTACCGAACGCGACCGGTATCAGGACGTGCGGCAGACACGTCGCGCGGCGCGTGAACACACATGAGCGCCGGGCCGGCTCGGGTGTCGTTCGGCTATCTCACGCAGCTGCTGGGGGTCGCGGACGCCGAGGTGCGCAAGTTGCGACACGATCCGTGGGAGCTGGTGAGCCGCGCCATCCAGCCGGTGTTGTGGCTCGCGCTGTTCGGCGAGGTCATGGCGCGGATCCGGGGGCTGGCGCCCGGGCAGATGGCCTATCTCGATTTCCTCGCCCCGGGCATTCTGGCCCAGAGTGTGCTGTTCGTCGCGATCTTCTACGGGATCTCGGCGATCTGGGAGCGCGATCTGGGCGTGTTGCATCGCTATCTGGCAAGCCCCGCGCCCCGCAGCGCGCTGGTGGCCGGCAAGGCGCTTTCCTCGAGCGTACGTGCCCTCTCCCAGGCTGTGGTCGTCTATCTGTGCGCGGCCGCGCTCGGCGTGAGTCTCAGCTATTCTCCGGGCCACATCGCGCTGGCAATCCTGTTCATCGGGTTGGGTGCTGGGTTGTTTTCGACATTTTCCCTGATCATCGCCTGCATCGTACGCACGCGCGAGCGTTTCATGGGAATCGGCCAGGTGCTCACCATGCCGATTTTCTTTGCGAGCAACGCGATCTATCCGATTCACCTGATGCCTCAATGGCTCAGGCTCGTCTCCTCGGCAAATCCGTTGACCTACGAAGTCGACGGGTTGCGCACGGTCATGCTGGCCGCGGGCAGGAGCAGTTACGGTCTCGGTTGCGACGTGCTGGCGCTGGCGGCCGGCGGTGCGGTCATGATTGCCGTCGCCAGCCGGATGTATCCGCGCATGACGCAATGAGGGGGCAAGGGGAGCCTGCGGCGGATGAGGCCATGCCGCTGCGGTACCGCGTGGCGCCAGCTGGGCATTACGGGCCTTGCGCCGATCGCTTCGCACAAGGGGCTCCCGGGTGCGGCAGATCGCTGTCGCGGCGCTCCCGAGGCCGCGCACCGACTTGCTGTGCGCGGTCTTCACGCTGACATCGGGCCAGGCGCCGAACGATAGGCGCTGCTCCTTGCCCCCAAGGCGGTGGCGGTGATCTGCACAAGACGGGAGAGCAGGCAACAGGAAGAGGGTGCCGGGAATGGGATTCGAACCTACGGCCCGCGCATTACGAATGTAGGCACGCCATCGATCTTATTGGCATGACGCTGCAGCGACCGTCACGGTGGCATCTCCATTGGGTGCGGGCGCTATGTGGCGGCGGGCGGTACGGATGCGCGTTCACGCACGGGGGCGCGCCATGGTGTTGCGGCTGGGCCGCGGGCGCCGTATGATACACATCCTGAGGTGTATAGATGCGTACCAACATTGTGCTCGACGATCGGTTGGTCAAAGAGGCCATGCGTTTGTCGAACATGCGGACGAAGCGCGAAGCCGTGGATCTCGCCTTGCGGGAATACGTAGCGCGAAGCAGGCAGCGGGACATTCTTGCGTTACTTGACGAAGAGTTGCTTGCACCGGACTACGACGTTCGAGCGGTTCGGCGGCGAATGACGCGTGATCCTCGTTGACTCGACGGTCTGGATCGATCTGCTGCGTAACCGGGCAACGATCCCGGTCGGTCGACTTCGGCGGCTCATCGAGCTGGGTGAGGCCGCGGCAGCCCCGGTTGTCGTGCAGGAGATATTGCAGGGGGCTGCAAATCCTGCGTCATTCGGCAAGCTGCGGCAGTACTTCACGGGAATTCCGCTTCTAGGTACCGGTCATATCGTCGATATTCATGTGGCCGCGGCGGAGCTTTATGCGCGCGCCAGGTGGCGCGCCACTACGCCCCGCAGTCCTCACGACTGCCTCATTGCCGTCACCGCCATCGGGGCAGACGTGCTGCTGCTGCACGACGATCGGGACTACGAGCATTTGGCCGAGGTAGAGCCGAGACTCAAGCTTGTGCCGCGCAAATGAAGGGAATCGCCGGGGCACATACGGTGCTCAGGCGAAT
>JAKAFQ010000201.1 GCA_021817875.1 Pseudomonadota bacterium | reverse complement strand
GATCGCCAAGGTGGCCGTCGAGGGTGACCTGCGGCGCGAAGTCTCGATGAACATCAAGCGCCTGATGGACCTGGGCAGCTACCGCGGCATCCGTCACCGCCGCGGGCTGCCGGTCAACGGTCAGCGCACCCGGACCAACGCCCGCACGCGCAAGGGCCCGCGCAAGCAGGCGGTGAAGCTGAACGCACCTCCGGGCAAGGCATAACTCAGGAATTTGAACCATGGCTGAGCAGAAGCAGGGCGGCGGCGCCGCCAAGAAGCCCAAGAAGGCGCGCAAGAACGTGCTCGATGCGATTGCGCACGTGCATGCCTCGTTCAACAACACCATCATCACCATCACCGACCGCCAGGGCAACACCCTGTCCTGGGCAACGGCCGGTGGCTGTGGCTTTCGCGGCTCGCGCAAGAGCACGCCGTTTGCCGCGCAGGTGGCGGCGGAGAAGGCCGGAGTCGCTGCGCAGGAGCACGGCGTGAAGAATGTCGAGGTGCGAGTCGGCGGTCCCGGCCCGGGCCGCGAATCGGCCGTCCGCGCGCTGAACGGTTGCGGCCTGAAGATCACCAGCATCGCGGACGTCACGCCGATTCCGCACAACGGCTGCCGCCCTCCGAAGAAGCGTCGCGTCTGACGCTTCCGGTACGGTAAAGACAGCCCCGAACTCAAGAGCACTACAGCATGGCGCGTTATCTCGGTCCCAAGTGCAAGCTCGCCCGCCGCGAAGGCACGGATCTGTTCCTCAAGAGCGGCGTCAAGCCGCTCGAGAGCAAGTGCAAGCTCAGCGTCCCGCCGGGCGGCATCAAGGGAGAGCGGCGGCAGCGCCTCTCCGACTACGGTCTGCAGCTGCGCGAGAAGCAGAAGCTGCGTCGCATGTATGGTGTGCTCGAGCGTCAGTTCGGCAACTACTACACGGAGGCGGCCCGCCGCACCGGCTCCACCGGCGAGAACCTGCTGCGCCTGTTGGAGTGCCGTCTGGACAATGTCGTATACCGCATGGGCTTCGCCGTCACGCGCTCCGAGGCGCGCCAGCTGGTCAGCCACAAGGGCATCAGCGTCAATGGCCAGGCGGTGACCATCGCCTCCTACCAGCTGAAGGCCGGCGACACCATCGAGGTGCGCGAAAAGGCCCGCAAACAGCTGCGTATCCAGAATGCGATCAACATCGCCCAGCAGGTGGGACTTCCGGAGTGGGTCGAGGTGAACGACAAGGAGTTCCGCGGCGTGTTCAAGGCGGCGCCCGGTCGCGACGATATTCTGCCGGATATCAACGAGAACCTGGTCGTGGAGCTGTATTCGAAGTAATTGGCTGCGCGGGCGCGCCCCGCCGGCCGATTGCCCATGGTATCGGTTTGCGCCGGCTTTGAGCCGGCAAGGTGAGACTGCAATGCAGGGATCCGTCACAGAGTTCTTGAAGCCGCGCGTCGTGAAGGTGCAGCCCGTTGCCCCTCGCCAGGCGCGGGTCACCATCGAGCCGTTCGAGCGCGGCTTCGGCCATACGCTTGGCAACGCGCTGCGGCGCGTGCTGCTTTCCTCCATGCCCGGCAGCGCAGTCACTGAGGTTGAAATCGACGGGGTGCTGCATGAGTACACCAGCATCGAGGGCGTCCAGGAGGACGTTGTCGACATCCTGTTGAACCTCAAGGGCGTCGCCATCCGCATGCACTCGCGCGACAACGCCGAGCTGCGGCTGCACAAGAAGGGGCCGGGTCCGGTGACCGCCGGTGATATCCAGGCCGACCACGACATCGACGTCGTCAATCCGGAGCTGGTCATCGCCAACCTGACTCAGGCCGGCGAGCTCAGCATGACGCTGCGTGTCGAGCGCGGCCGGGGCTATCGGCCGGCGGCGGCCCGCGCCGCCTTCGAGGAGCAAACCCGGCCGATCGGCAGACTGCAGCTCGATGCGTCCTTTTCGCCCGTGCGTCGGGTGACCTACTCGGTCGAGGCCGCGCGCGTCGAGCAGCGCACCGACCTCGACAAGCTGGTCATCGATATCGAGACCAACGGCACGATCGATGCGGAGGAGGCCATCCGCCGCGCCGGCAGCATCCTCAAGGACCAGCTGTCGGTGTTCGTCGACCTGCAGGGCGAGGAGGAGACCACCGCCAAGGTCACCGAGATGCAGTTCGACCCGATCCTGCTGCGCCCCGTCGACGAGCTCGAGCTCACCGTGCGCAGTGCCAACTGCCTCAAGGCCGAGAACATCCACTACATCGGCGATCTGGTGCAGCGCACGGAGGTGGAGCTGCTGCGCACGCCGAATCTGGGCAAGAAGTCGCTCACCGAGATCAAGGAAGTGCTGCACAGTCACGGGCTGATGCTCGGCATGCGGCTCGAGGGCTGGCCGCCGGCCAGTCTCAAACACGGCGAAGAACACACGATCTAAGGATTCCCAGCAATGCGCCACCACCTCACCGGCCGGCAACTGTCGCGTAACAGCTCGCACCGGCATGCGCTGATGCGCAACATGAGCGTGTCGCTTCTGCGGCACGAGACCATCCGCACCACTCTGCCGAAGGCCAAGGAGCTGCGGCGCGTGGTCGAGCCGCTGATCACGCTGGGCAAGACCGACGCCGATGCCAACCGGCGCCTGGCGTTCTCCCGTCTGCGCGATGCCGCGGTGGTGGAGAAGCTGTTTACCGATCTCGGACCGCGCTTCAAAAAGCGCCCCGGCGGCTATACGCGGATTCTGCGCATGATGCCCCGGGCGGGCGATGCCGCCCCGATGGCGCTGATGCAGCTGGTCGATGGGCCGGCGGCCGCCGAAGCCCCGGCGCCGCAGAGCAGCGGGAAGGCTCGCCGCTAACCGCTCCCGATCCATCCACCCCGCGCGCTCGGGCAGTTCCGGTCCCTACGCCGGGGCACGTGCTGCGGTGCGCGTGTCGGGCGCTGCCGAGCGGTGCGCTCGAGTGGCGCAACGGGTGCGCCTCGATCCTGGATTTTACCTGCTGGCGTACCGGATCGGCCGCGTAGGCGGTGGGGACGGTGTTCTTTTGCCATCCGGTTGCTGTTCGGCTACGCTCCCGCCACTGGTTTTCGGGGAGGGTGAGCGATGAGCCTCTTATCCGAGTTCAAGGAATTCGCGGTCAAGGGTAACGTGGTGGACATGGCCGTGGGCCTGGTGATCGGCGCGGCCTTCGGTAAGATCGTGAGTACCCTGGTCGCCGACGTCCTCATGCCACCGCTCGGCCTGCTCATCGGCCGGGTCAGCTTCGGCAAGCTTGCCGTGCAGATCGGCACCAGTCCGGCCGGCAAGCCGGTCATGCTGGAATACGGCATGTTCATCCAGTCGATCATTGATTTCGTGCTGATCGCGTTGGCGATTTTCTTCCTCGTCAAGGTGATCAACCGGCTGAAGCGGGCGCCGGCGCCGGCGCCGGCCGTAACGGTCCCGCCGACCAAGTCAGAGGAACTGCTCGGGGAGATCCGCGACCTGCTCGCGAAGCGGTAAGTCCGGAGGCTCGAATCGGCGGGGTTTGCGGCTGGCTCAGCCTCGGGTCTGCTCGGCGCGGAACGCCTCGCGAGTCAGGTTCTCGCATCCCGCGGCGCTCACCGCCAGGTCATCCTCGATGCGGATGCCGCCGAAGTGGCGCAGGGAGTCCACGCGGGACCAGTCGATGAGGCGGGCTCGTTCGTCGGCGCTCGCCGCCGACAGCAGCGGCTCGATGAAGTAGATTCCCGGCTCCAGGGTCACCACGAAGCCCTTTTCCAGGACTCGGGTGAGGCGCAGGTGGGGGTGGCCCTCGGGTCGGGGAATGTCTCCGCCGTCGGGTGAGCCTATGAGTCCTCCCGCATCGTGCACCTGCAGTCCCAACAGGTGGCCGACGCCGTGGGGCAGGAACACGCCGGTCACCCCGGCGGCGAGCGCTTCGTCGGCGCCGCAGGTGATGAGTCCCACCTCCCGCAGCAGATCCGCCGTCAATTGATGTGCGCGCAGATGGACCTGGCGCCAGTCGACGCCGGCCTTGACGCTGGCGCACAATGTCTGCTGCAGTGTGTCCATCCGTGCGATCAGCGCGGGGAACTCCCCGGGTTCGGCCGAATACGTCCGGGTGATGTCACTGGCATAGCCGGCGAACTGCGCGCCCGCATCGATCAGCAGCGAGTGCCGCTGCGCAGGCGGGTTTTTCTCCAGTACCTGGTAGTGCAGTACCGAGCCGTTCTCGTTCTGGGCGATGATGGGATTGTAGGGCAGCTCCTGCTCGCGCAGCCCGCAGGCCGCGAGGAAAGCGAGCTCGATGTCGAATTCCGATCCGCCTGCCGAAAAAGCCCTCTGGGCCGCCAGGTGTCCCCGGACGCCCAGGCGGTTGGCCTCGCGCAGGCAGGCGAGCTCGTACGGCGATTTTACCGCGCGGCCGAAGTCCAGATGCCGCAGAAGGCGTGGAGGGTTGCTGGCGGCCACGCCCCAACCGGTCAGCTCGGGGAAGGTCGCCCCCAGGTAGGCGGTTGCGCCAAGCCGCGGCGGCAGCAGTCCACGGGCCGATTCGCGACTGGCGCACGCCCGCAGGTCGAAGTGCGCAGTCCAGTAGCCCTCCGGCGGCGCCGGCGGCTTGTGCCAGTAATCGGTTCGTTGGGTGAACAGCAGCCTCGGGCGCTGCCCCGGTTCAAAGTACACGAAGCAGTCCGGTTCCCCGAGGGGTGCCCAGACCTTGAAGGCGGAGTTCACCTCGAAGGGGTGGGTACGGTCATCCTGGAATACCGGCAGCAGCGAGCCGGAGTGCACGAGCAGCGCCGCATAGCCGCAGGCCTCGAGGGCCCGGGCGCTGCGCAGGCAGACTGTGTCCAGATGCGGACCGAAGAGGCTCTCGAGCGGTTCGGGGGATGAGCAGGTGGCGACCGCGTCGGGCATGCGCAGAGTCCCCAAAATGGTCATTGTACGGACTGGCGGGAACTCCCGCGATACCGCCGGGTCAACGACTCACCAGCGGATCGACCGCCCCGGGTGGTCCGCAGCGCAGGACCGGGATGCGAAAGCGACTGTCGTCCGTCAGCGACAGTTTGCCTGTTTCAAATCGCGTCATTACCCTATAAAATGCCCGCCCGCGCGACCCGTGAAGGAATCGCGGAACGACTACAATTCGTTCAAAAACCTGTTTCCCGTAGCTCTCACTCCATCGGGGTACCATCGATGAATACGAAAGTTGCTCTTAGCGCGCTCGCCGCCGCGGTGCTGTTGACCGCATGCGCCAAGCAGCCGTCCTCCGAGACGGCCACTCCGGCCGCCACGCCGCCGGCCTCCAGCAGCACTGCTGCTCCGTCCAGCAGCACCGCCGCTCCGGCCAGCAGCAGCGATAATGGTGGCGGCGCTTCCGGCACCAGCAGCAGCGGCACCAGCACCAGCAGCGGCAGCGGCAGCTCGACTCCTCCGGCCAGTGGCGGCACCACCCCGCCGTCCGGCAACAAGTAAGTCGGCGATGCCTCGCTGGGGCGGTTTGCGCCCCGGCGGGTCTCGGCTTCCCACGGCCTGTATGGACCGCGAGAGCGTTCTGTACGGGCCGTGTCCTTACTGGGGGCGATTCAGGATCGGCCGCAGGTACTCGCCGGTGTGCGAGCGCGCCTGACCCGCCACGGCATCGGGCGGGCCGCTGGCCACGATCTCACCCCCTCCCTCACCCCCTTCCGGTCCCAGATCGATCAACCAGTCGGCGCTCTTGATGACATCGAGGTGGTGCTCGATGACCACGATGGTGTTGCCCTGATCGCGGAGCCGGTGCAGGACCTGCAGCAGCTGCGCCACGTCATGCCAGTGCAGGCCCGTGGTCGGCTCGTCCAGGATATACAGCGTACGGCCTCCGGTGTGTCTGGCCAGCTCGCGAGAGAGCTTGACTCGCTGCGCTTCACCACCCGATAAGGTGATCGCGTTCTGGCCCAGGCGCAGGTACGACAGTCCCACCTCGCACAGCGTCTTCAGCCGGCTGGCCACCGCGGGCACACTCTGGAAGAACCGTTGCGCTTCCTCCACGGTCATTTCCAGCACTTCGTGGATGTTTCTGCTGCGGTAACGGATGTCCAAAGTCTCGCGGTTATAGCGCTGCCCATGGCACACATCGCACGGTACATACACATCGGGCAGGAAGTGCATCTCCACCCGTATGACTCCGTCGCCCTGACAAGCCTCGCATCGCCCTCCCCTGACGTTGAAACTGAAACGGCCCGCGTCGTATCCGCGGGCGCGCGCCTCCGGGACGGCGGCGAACAGTTGGCGGATCGCGGAGAAGACATTGGTGTAGGTCGCGGGATTCGAACGGGGCGTGCGGCCAATCGGACTCTGGTCGATGTCGATGACCGAATCGATCTGCTCCAGGCCCTCGATCCGTTCGCACGGCGCAGGTCGGCCTCTGCCATTTGCCGCGTGTGATGACAGTGCCGCGTCTCCCGCCGGTTCCCCGGCGCGATTTCCATCCTCGTCGGGGGGTTTTGAGAGCGCTGCCGCACGTTCGCGGTCGCCGCGCGCCAAAGCGACCGATGGTGCGGAACGCTGGCGGCGATCGGCTCGCGACGGGCCCGTGTCTGGCACTGCTGCGGCGCCTCTGCGGCCATTGACGGCGGCAACCGCGTGGTTGAACAGCGTGTCGATGATCAGCGTTGATTTACCGGAACCCGATACGCCCGTCACGCACGTCAGCAGACCCAGCGGGATCTCCGCAGTGATGTGGCGAAGATTATTGCCGGATGCGCCGACGATGCGGATCTGCCGATCCGGCGAACGCGGCACCCGGCGCCCCGGTATCGCGATGTGCCGTGCGCCGCTCAGATACTGGCCGGTCAGCGACGCTTCGCTCGCCTGGATCTGCGCGGGCGTGCCGCAGGCCACCACTTGTCCCCCATGCACTCCGGCACCGGGGCCCAGGTCGACCACGTAGTCCGCTGCCCGGATCGCTTCCTCGTCGTGTTCCACGACGATCACGGTGTTCCCCAGATCGCGCAGCCGCTTGAGTGTGGCGAGGAGTCTGCGGTTGTCGCGCGGGTGCAGCCCGATCGAGGGCTCGTCCAGGATATACATCACTCCGGTCAGCCCTGAGCCCACCTGGCTGGCGAGGCGGATGCGCTGCGCTTCACCACCCGAGAGGGTGTCTGCGCCGCGCTCCAGTGTCAGATACGAAAGTCCCACGTCGGCCAGGAAGCACAGCCGTCCGGTCACCTCCCGGACGATCCGAGCCGCCACTTCGCCGCGCCACCCGGACAGGGCGAGCGAGCCGAAAAATTCCAGCGCCCGATTCACAGTGAGGCCTGTGAGCTGCGGCAGCGTCCTGTCCCCCACGAATACCCAGCGCGCCGCCCGGCAGAGGCGCGAGCCCGAGAT
>JAKAFQ010000200.1 GCA_021817875.1 Pseudomonadota bacterium | reverse complement strand
CGCGCTCAACCTGGGCGATCTGATCGTCTACGGCATGATCTTCATGGTGCCGATCGCACCGTTTTCCGTCTTCGGATTCGTGTGGCAGGAGGCGCGGGGCATGGTGGTCCTCGCCTACCTGATCGGGCTGGCCGGCATGCTCTTCACGGCGCTCAGCTACGCCGCCATGTCGCGCGCGTTTCCGCTCGCCGGATCGGTGTACGCCTATGTTCAGCGTGGGCTGCACGAAACCGCGGGCTTTCTGGCCGGCTGGCTGATTCTGCTCGACTACATACTCATTCCGGCGCTTCTCTATCTGTTCTCGGCGGTCGCGCTGCACCCGCTGCTGCCGCGGGTTCCCGCCTGGGTCTGGCTGACTGGGTTCGTCGCACTCAACGCGGCGGCCAACGTGCTCGGCGTGCGTTTCACCGCGCGCCTGTACAAGGTGCTGCTCGTCCTGGAGCTCCTGACGCTCGCGCTGTTCGTCATATTCGGCGCGATGGCGCTGTATCACGGCCAGGGCGCCGGCCGGCTGACGCTGGCGCCGCTCTACGATCCACGCCACTTCTCGCTGCGCACGGTGGCCGGCGCCACCTCCATCGCGGTTCTGTCGTTTCTCGGTTTCGACGGCATCTCGACGCTGTCCGAGGAAAGCGCCGGCGCGCGCAACGCCATCGCCAGGGCCACCGTGATCTCGCTCGTGCTGATCGGCGCATTGTTCATGCTGCAGACCTGGATCGCCGCCGATCTGGCCCGCGGGATGCGCTTTTCCTCGGCGGCGACCGCGTTCTACGCGATCGCCGCGCGCGCAGGCGGGGCCGGGCTCGGTGTCGCGGCGATCCTGGCCGTGGTGATCTCATTCGGTATCGCCAATGCCATGGCCGCACAGGCCGCGGTCTCGCGCGTGCTGTTCGCCATGGCGCGCGATCGCAAGCTTCCCGCCGTGCTGTCAGCCGTCCATCCGCGCTTCAAGACCCCGTACGTCAGCACACTGCTCGTTGCCGGGGTCTCCCTCCTGGTGGGCCTGTTCTTTGCCCGCCGCATCGACGATCTCAGCCGGGTGGTCAATTTCGGCGCCCTCTCCAGCTTCGCGCTGTTGCATCTGGCCGTGGCCTATCATTACTTCTTCCGCCAGCGCACCGGCGCCTGGCTGCGCCATTTGATCTTTCCGCTCGCCGGCCTCGGCGTGATTGTCTACGTGCTCTACGGAATGGACCCGATCGCAAAAATCCTCGGCGGCTGCTGGATCGCACTCGGAATCGTCTATTACCTGGCGCGGGCCAGCCGTTCGCGCAACCGGGCCGCCGCCGCAGGCATCCCGCGCGGCTGATGCACCGGGCGCTCATCCGGACGTCCCCGGACACCGGTGGGTAATACATATGGTGTGGCGGCGCTGCGGGTGCAGCATATCCTCGGGCGGGCAATGTCCCGGGTCAGATGTCCCGGCGGAGAATCTCCGTGGCCACAGCGTTCGATTACATCATCGTCGGCGCCGGCTCGGCCGGCTGCGTGCTCGCCAGCCGGTTGAGCGCCGATCCGGCGATCAGGGTGTTGTTGCTCGAGGCGGGGGGACGGGACGATTCCTTCCTGATCCGGATGCCGGCGGGCATCGCCCGGCTCATTACGCCCGACGTAAACTGGCTCTACGAGACCGTGCCTCAGGCGCACATGGCCGGCCGGCGCATGTTCTGGCCGCGCGGTAAGGTCCTCGGCGGATCGAGCTCCATCAATGCGATGGTCTATATCCGCGGACAGCGTCAGGACTACGATCGCTGGCGGGATCTCGGCAATCCCGGCTGGGGCTACGCCGATGTCCTGCCCTGCTTCCTGAGATCCGAACACAACGAGAGCATCGGCGGCGACATGCACGGCCGCGGCGGCCCTTTGAATGTCTGTGAGCGCCGCTACACCAATCCTCTGAGCCGGGTGTTCGTCGAGGCCGCGGTGGCAGCCGGCCTGGCGCGCAACAGCGATTTCAACGGGCGCGAGCAGGCTGGCGCCGGACTGTATCAGGTGACCCAGAGGGCCGGGCGGCGCTGCAGCGCCGCCACGGCCTACCTGCACCCGGTGCTCCGGCGGCGCAACCTGACAGTGCGCACCGGCGTGCGCGTGGAGCGCATCGTGCTTCAGGCCCACCGCGCGACCGGTGTGACGTACACGGACCGGGGTATCTCACGGGAGGCCCGCGCGGAGCGCGAGGTGCTGATCAGTGCCGGCGCGATCAACTCTCCGCAGCTGCTGCTGCTGTCAGGCATCGGCCCGGCGCAGGAGCTGCGGCGGCTCGGCATCGCCGTCCGGCACGACCTTGCGGGTGTCGGCAAGAACCTGCAGGACCATCTGGACATCAACGTCATCCATGCGTGCACCGAGCCGATTACGCTGGACAACCGGGCGAGCGGCTGGGGAGCGTTGATGACGGCAGTCCGCTTCGCACTGTTCAGGAGCGGCCCGGGCGTGAGCAATGTCGCGGAGGCCGGAGGCTTCCTGTGCTGCGACCCCGAGGCCGCGACGCCCGACGTGCAGCTGCACTTCATCCCGGCCTATGTCCTCGATCACGGCCGGAGGAAAATGCCCGGTCCCGGCATGACACTGCACGTGTGCCATCTGCGTCCCCGCAGCCGCGGGGACATCCGGCTCGCCTCGGCCGACCCGGCCGCCCCACCTCTGATCGATCCCCGTTATCTGTCGGATCCGGCCGATCTCGCGCCGCTGATTGCCGGCATCCGCCGCGCCCGCGACATCTATGCGCAGTCCCCCCTGCGCCCTTACCTCGGCGCCGAGGTATTCCCCGGCGCGGACCGGCAATCGGATGCCGCTCTCGGCGAGTTCATCCGTTCCGCCGCGGAAACCGAATATCATCCGGTCGGAACGTGCAGGATGGGCCGCGACGAATACGCTGTCGTGGACCCGGAGCTGCGAGTGCGGGGCATCGACGCCCTGCGGGTCGTCGATGCGTCCATCATGCCGACGCTCGTCAGCGGCAATACCAATGCGCCGACCATCATGATCGCGGAAAAGGCGGCGGAGTTGATCCTGGGCACGAGGCCGCGTTCCTGAAATCCGGCCTGCCGCGCCACCCCCGCCGTGCAGCGGCGGGCCCGTCCGGTTGACGTGTCGTCGCTGATCCGCGAGCGCGAGCGCGAGCCTTTCTGTGATGCCCGTTGCGCACGCGCAAAGCCCTGCGGAAAATAGTCCTCGCTGTCATACGCACACTCAGCGGTATTTTTCGGCCGAGATTCGCCTATGTCATTTACCCAATGGTTTGATTCTGATCGAAGTCTGCTGATTCACGCCGCCGTCATCGTGTCGGTGTCGGTGCTGCTCGTCGTGCTGCTGCGGCTGGCGGGCCTGAGCCTGATCCGCAGATCGCAGGGCCGGACGGAACCGCTGCGCGAGGCGGTATATCGCTCGGCGCATTCCCCGGTGCTCGCCCTGATCATGCTGTGTGGCGCCTATCTGATCGGCCTGCTGGTGAACTCGCGCATCCACGCGAAGCTGCTTTCTCACACGCTGGATCCGATGCTGCGCGTCGGCATTCTCGTGGTGATCGCCTGGGCGGGCTGGAACCTCATCAGGATCTATCCGCTGATCCGGCGTCCGCGCGCCCATGAGCTGGACCCGATGGTGTACGATCTGACAGGGAAATTTGCCCGCCTGGGGCTGGTGACGCTCATCGGCCTGATGATCCTGCGTACGCTGCACTTCCCGATCACGAGTCTGCTCACCGTGGGGGGAGTCGCGGGAATCGCGATCGGCTTCGCCGCCCAGGGCGTGGTGTCGAATCTCTTCGGGGCGGTGGTGATTTACCTGGATCAGCCCTTCAAGATCGGCGAATGGATCGTGTTGCCCCAGATGAACATCTCGGGCACGGTGGAGCACATCGGCTGGCGGTCCACACGTCTGCGAGGGTTCGACACCTACCCGTATTACGTTCCGAACCATGTGTTCAACACCAATGTGGTCGAGACACCACCGCGGATGCAGGCGAGACGCATCCAGCAGACGCTGCCGGTGCGCTATTCCGACGTGGAACGGTTGCCGGGGATTCTCGCGGAGCTGCGCGCCTATATCCGCAATCATCCCGGCATCGATCATGCTCAGAGCGAACTGGTGTATTTCACCAATTACGGCACTCATTCTCTCGACATTTTGATCTACTGCTTCGCCGGAACGATCCAGTGGGCCGAATCACTGGCCGTGCAGGAAGACGTTCTGCTCAACGCGTCGCGCATCATCAGACGACATGGCGGGCAGCTGGCACTACCGGTCACGCGTGTACAGATGCAGGTGGCCGAAGCCGAAGGGGATTCAGACGGGCAGCGGGTCGCCTCGCGCTCATGAGCCCCGCAGCGCTCGCTGGCCGCACGATCGCCGTTCCCGAGACCCGGGAGGCCGAGGTCTTCGCCCGGCTTCTGGAGCGGCGCGGTGCGCGCGTGATCCGCTGCCCCATGGTCGCGATCCATGACGCTCCGGAACCGCAGCCCGTGCTGCAGTGGAGCCGGCGGCTCGCCGAGGACGGGCTCGATGACCTGATCCTGCTCACGGGTGAGGGGCTGCGGCGCATTCTCTCCTGCATCGAGCGGCACGAGCCGGGGCTGCGTCCGCGCTTCATCGCGGCGCTGGCGCGCATCCGCAAGATCACGCGCGGACCGAAGCCCGCGAAGGTCCTGCGCGAGATCGGGATGAAGGCGGATCTCGCGGCTGAACCGGCCACCACCGGCGGAGTGATCGCGGCGCTGCGCGCGCAGGCCCTGCAGGGCCGACGCATCGGCGTACAACTCTACGGCACGGAGCCGAATCTGCCGCTGGTGGAGTTTCTGCAGGGCGCGGGCGCGCAGGTGTGGCCCGTGGCACCGTATGTCTACGCGGATGCCGCGGAGGATGGGGCAGTGCTCGCGCTGCTCGAGCAGCTGCACGCGGATGCCATCGATGCCATTGCGTTCACCAGCTCCGCGCAGATCGAGCGCCTGATCGCCGTCGCATCCGAGCAGACCGTCCAATCGGCGCTGCGTCACACATGGGTCGCTGCCGTGGGTCCGGTCGTTGCCGACACATTGCGTCGTCACGGCATCACGCCGCGGCTCGTGCCGCAGGAGTCCTTCTTTCTGAAGCCGTTGACGGCGGCGCTGGAGGAGGCGTTCGGAACGGACGCATCGTGACGATCCGCACATGGGGACTTCGGCCGGCGCGCCAGCGAAGATCCGCCGCCGTCCGCAGCGCCCGGAGAGTGGAACCTCGAGGTCGATCGGAACCCTTCGGGCCTTTCGCGCGCCGGGGGCACGCTGCGCTGGGTCTCCCGGGCATCGTGGGCCGACCCAGGGCCCGCCAAGCCCCCTCGTCCCCTTGATTTCGGCGTGATGTGCGCCGGCTGGGGGATCGCATGGCGCGAGGCTTGCGCCGCCGGGCAAGGCGTGTCACAAAAGCGAGGTTTCCCTGGGCAACGCCTTGAGCGTAATCTTGCCCTGATGGCGACAACAGGCGGGGGCGTCGATGCCGGACATTCATTCGACTTTGGCTGACTCGCGTCCGGCGGGCGGCGTGGATCTGCGGCGCACAGCCGCCCATCCCGATCACTGGTATCCCCTGGCGTGGTGCGACGAGCTGAAGCCGGGCCGGATCCTCGGACGGCGGTTCGCGGGCGAACCGATCGCGCTGTACCGCGGGGCGAGCGGACAGGTCTTCGCGCTCGAGGACCGGTGCGCCCATCGGCAGGTGCCGCTGCATCTCGGGGTCGTCAGCGGCGATGTCCTCAAGTGCCACTACCACGGCTGGGCGTACGATTGCACCGGGAAGTGCGTGGACGTCCCCTACCTCGGCAAGGAGCGCAGGCCGAACGGGGTGCGCAGCTATCCGGTGCGCGAGATCGACGGGCTGATCTTCGTTTTCCCCGGAGACCCGCGCCTGGCCGACGAGCGCCTGCCGTCTTCGCTCGGCGCCTCGCAGCGCCGCGAGTACAAGACGCGGCGGCTGAATCGCGAGGTCGCGTGTCACTACACCTTCATGCACGAGAATCTCTTCGACATGAACCACCAGTTCATGCACCGCAGGCAGATGGGCTCGATCCGCGCGAGCTGCCTCGGCCGCCGGCACGGGGATCAGTGGGCGGAGGTCGAGTACAGCTTCAGCCGCACGGAAGGCAAAGCCTCCGTCGGAGAGCGCGTCATCGTCGACATGATGCGCACGCGAGGTGATGAGCGGCAGGACTTCCGAGACCACATGCGCATCCGCACCGACTATCCTGCCCAGAGCCTGAAAGTGTGGGTGGGACGCAATATCGATGCTACCCAGGATCCGGTACTCGACGTGTGGCTCTGCTACACACCGCTCGATGCGCAGCACCGCACCAACCGCACGTTCGGCTACCTGTCGGTGAAGAAGCCACCGATTCCAGGCCTCATACACCTCGCCTGGCCGTTCGTGGTCTGGTTCACCGAGAACATCTTCCGCGAGGACAAGGAAATCGTCGAATACGAGCAGCTCGCCCACGATGCGCAGGGCAGCGACTGGAACAACGAAGTGTTTCCGGCACTGCGCGATCTGCGGGAAGTGCTTGCCCGTTGCGGCGTCCCGATGTGACGCGGACAGCGCGTGGTTCGCGCCAGCCTCCAGGTTGAACCCTGCGCCTCAGGCGCATCGGCGCATCACGATCCGCTGCGCAAGGTCTCGATCGGGGGGTGATTCACCGCCGAACGGGTGGCCAGCCAGCCGCTCACCGACACCAGCAGAACTCCGCCGGCAAGTCCCAGCGCACAGGCCCCGGCGCTGAACGTGTAGCGCAGACCGAGCACGTGGGTCGTGAGAAACCACGCGGCCGCGGATGCGCCCGAGGCGGCGAGCGCTCCGGAGAGCGCGCCCAGCACCGCAAATTCCGCCAGCACCCCCTTCAGGACCGTGGCGCGGCTCGCGCCGAGCGTGCGCAGCAGGGCGCTCTCGTAGCGGCGCTCGTCGCGGCTCGACTGAGCGGCGGCCAGCAGCACCGTCAGTCCCGCGAGCAGGGTGAACACGAACACGCTCTGTACGGCCAGCACCGCCTTGTCGAGCACCGAGCGCACATCCGCCAGCAGATCGTCGATGTCGAAGATCGATACCTCGGGAAAGCGGCGTGCGAGCTGCGTCAGCGCGCGCGCATTGGCCGCTGACAGATAGGCGCTGGTCAGATAGGTCCCCGTCTCCTTCTCGAGCAGTCCGGGCGGGAACACCAGGAAAAAATTCGGCTTGAAGCTGTCCCACCTGACCTTGCGGACACTCGCGATGCGCACCGTGAAGGCGTCTCCGCCGATCTCGAAGGTCAGCCGGTCTCCGAGGTGCAGGCCAAGCCAGCG
>JAKAFQ010000199.1 GCA_021817875.1 Pseudomonadota bacterium | reverse complement strand
CGGGCGGACAGGCTTTCCTTCTTCTTGAGATACCCGCCCAGTGTCAGCATCGCCACGTCCACCATCAGGGCGAACGAGGCGCTGAAGCGCACGATGTGCTGGTAGTATCGCGCGGTCGGTCCGTTGACCGGGGAGCGCGTGAAGCGTGCGTGGGTCAGCGCCATGATCAGTGAGCGCACGGCATTGGAGATCGTGAAGCCGATGTGGCCGAACAGCGCCCGGTCGAACTCGTCCACGCCGCGGGCGCGGTCCGGATTGCGTGCGGCGTTCATCTCGCGCAGCACGAATGGATGGCAGCGCACCGCGCCCTGGCCGAAGATGATCAGGCTGCGGGTGAGCAGGTTGGCGCCTTCGACGGTAATGGTGATCGGTACCGCC
The DNA here is from genome assembly GCA_021817875.1 of Pseudomonadota bacterium. The sequence goes on along the minus strand of JAKAFQ010000199.1, from coordinate 6,945 downwards.
TCATAGACCCGCGCCAGGTAGTTCTTCGGGCCGAGGCAGATGCCTTTGCCGCCGTGCACGTCCATGGCATCGTTGGCCACCTGCCGGCCCATTTCCGTGACGTGGTACTTGAGCATCGCGGAGGGCACCGACGGCTTCTCCCCGCCATCGATCGCCCCGGCGGTGACCGAGCGCGCCGCGTCCATGGTGTAGGTCAGACCCACCATGCGGGCGAGGACGGCCTGCACCCCTTCGAACCGACCCACCGGCATGTTGAACTGCCGGCGGATGCGGCTGTAGGCGCCGCTCGCCCATACCGCCGCCTTGGCCGCTCCGGTAGCGTTCGACGGCAGCGAGATGCACCGGCCCACGGACAGCTGTTCGACCAGCATGCGCCAGCCGGCGCCGGCCAGTCGCGGTCCGCCGATGATGCAATCGACCGGCACGAACACGTCCTGGCCCTCGACAGGGCCGTTCTGGAACGGGATGTTGACCGGGAAGTGCCGCCGGCCGATGGTGATCCCGGGAGTGTCACGCGGGATGAGCGCGCAGGTGATGCCGATATCCGCGCGCCCGCCGAGCAGCCCTTGCGGATCGAACAGCCGGAAGGCGAGGCCGATGACCGTGGCGATCGGCGCCAGGGTGATGTAGCGCTTGGAGAAGTTCAGCCTGATGCCGACGATCTGCTTGCCCTGCCATTCGCCCCGGCACACCACGCCCGTGTCCGGAATGGCGGCCGCATCCGACCCGACCCGTGGACCGGTGAGGGCGAAGCACGGTATTTCCTCGCCGCGGGCGAGCCGCGGCAGGTAGTGGTCCTTCTGCTCCTCGGTGCCGTAATGGTTGAGCAGTTCCGCCGGCCCGAGCGAATTGGGCACCGCGACGGTGGAGGACGCCGTGGCGCTGCGGCTGGCAATCTTCGCCAGCACGCACGAGTGCGCATAGGCGGAAAATTCCAGACCGCCGTAACGCTTCGGAATGATCATGGCGAAGAAACCGCGCGTCTTGAGGTATTCCCAGACGTGAGGCGGCAGGTCGCCGCGCTCATGCACGATGTTCCAGTCATCGAGCATGCGGCACAGCTCTTCGCAGGGGCCCTCGAGAAACGCCTGCTCTTCGGCCGTCAGCTGCGGTGGGCGGGCCGCGAGCAGCTTCGACCACTTGGGCGCCCCGGTGAACAGCTCCCCGTCCCACCACACCGTGCCGGCCTCCAGCGCCTCGCGCTCGGTCTGTGACATTGACGGCAGGAGCCTGCGGTATGCCTTCATGAACGGCCGCGTGATCAGCGCCTTGCGCAGCGGCCGTACGTTGAGCAGCCACAACCCGGCGAGCATCAGCCACAGAAAGCCCTTCCAGGTCTCGGCCGCCACGCCGGCAGCCCCGTAGTACGCGTAGGCGGCGAGCAGGATCGTGAAGGTGGCGGTGAAGGTGAGGAGCGAGAGGCGGCGGTAGGCCAAGTACAGCACCGCGGCGACGAAGATCAGCGTGATGATCCCGCCCGCCTGAGTCACCGCGTAAGCGATGGCCGCAAGGGCGACCAACGGCAGGAGTATGCCCAGCATGGAAGCTCCTTCACGCCGTTATTGTGGATGGCTACGGCTTCGGGGAACTATAGCGGTTTTCCCGTCGGGGCGGTGGATTGCGCATTGCCGCCGCCGGTATCCGCCCCCCGCGGGGCGCATCCCGGTGCGGGCACGCGGGGGGCGTGCCCGCACCGGGCCGGGAGCGCTCGCGGTCCGCCGGTCAGCCGAGCAGGGATTTGACGCCTTCGCGCTCCTCGCGCAGCTCCCCGAGAGTCGCGTCCATGCGCTTGCGGCTGAACTCGTCGATCGGCAGGCCCTGCACGATCTGGTATTCGCCGTTCTTCGTGGTCACGGGGTAGGAGTAGATCACCCCTTCCGCGATGCCGTAGCTGCCGTCCGACGGCACCGCCATGCTGACCCAGTCGCCCTCCGGCGTGCCATGCACCCAGGTGTGGATGTGATCGATGGCGGCCGAAGCGGCCGAGGCGGCCGAGGAGGCGCCCCGGGCCTTGATGATGGCCGCTCCGCGCTGCTGGACCACCGGGATGAAAGTCTGCTCCACCCAGGCGGCATCGACCAGAGAGCGGGCCGGCTTGCCGCCGACCAGAGCGTGGTTGATGTCAGGGTATTGGGTCGAGGAGTGGTTGCCCCACACGGTCATGCGGCGGATGTCGCGCACGTGGCTGGAGGTCTTCTCGGCGAGCTGTGACAGCGCCCGGTTGTGGTCGAGACGCATCATGGCCGTGAAGTTGCGCGGATTGAGGTCCTTGGCGTTGGCGCGCGCGATCAGCGCGTTGGTGTTGGCCGGATTGCCGACAACCAATACCCTGACGTTGCGGTCGGCGACCTCGTTGAGCGCCCGGCCCTGCGCCGAGAAGATCTGCGCGTTGGCGAGCAGCAGGTCCTTGCGTTCCATGCCCGGGCCGCGCGGACGGGCGCCCACCAGCAGTGCCACGTGGCAGTCGCGGAACGCCACCTTCGCATCATCCGTGGCCATCACCCGGTTGAGTCCGGGGAAGGCGCAGTCGGCGAGCTCCATGACCACCCCATTGAGCGCCTGCAGGGCCGGGGTGACCTCCAGCAGGTGCAGGTTCACCGGCTGGTCGGGGCCGAGCAGCGCTCCGGAGGCGACGCGGAAGGCAAGTGCATAGCCGATCTGGCCGGCGGCGCCGGTGATCGCGACATTCAGGGCGGATTTCATGGTGCTCGAGTCCGTGCAGGGGAACAAAGGGCGCAAATTCTACCGCCGATAGACGCGTCTTATCACCCCGATTCGGTCAAACGATTGGCCCGCATGCCTCACCGGTGCTACAACAGGCGCATCGGTCCCGGCACGCGCAGCGTTCACGCAGGCGGAAAAAAAGCATACTTTTCGCCGGGCGGGCTCGCGGCGCCGCGAACCCACCGGTTCAAGCGAGGAGAATGCCATGTTCGACACACGCAACGATCTGTCCGGCGACAGCCGTACCAAGGCGATCGGGCTCCTGAATGCGCGACTGGCGGATGCCATCGATCTCGGCTTGCAGGCCAAGCATGCGCACTGGAACGTCAAGGGACCGCACTTCATCGCGCTGCACGAGCTGTTCGACAAGCTGGCCGAGGAAATCGCCGAGCATGCCGATACCATCGCGGAGCGTGTCACCGCTCTCGGCGGCACCGCGGGCGGCACTCTTGGGGTCGTGGCGCGCGTGACCAGTCTGCCCGCCTACCCGGAAGGCATCTGCGCCGGTCTGGCGCATGTCGAGGCGCTGGCGGGGGCGGTCGCGGATTTCGGCCGCAAGGTACGCTCGGCAATCGACGAGGCACAGGCATTCGGGGATGCCGATACCGCCGACCTGTTCACCGAGGTGTCTCGCGAGACCGACAAGCAGCTGTGGTTCCTCGAAGCCCATTTGCACGCCGAGCGCTGAGCGGCGTCGGTGGAGCCGCGACCGCCTCAGCCCATCGATCAAGCGCGGCCGGCGGCCCCGGGCTGGCGCATCAGGTGAGCGAACGGCGCGCCGCCCGTGCGCTGGCGCCTGAGCAGCTCGAGCAGCTCTTCCGAGGCGCAGGGATCGCCGAACAGGCGTCCCTGTCCCTGGTGGCAGCCGTTGCGCCTCAGGAACTCGAGCTGATCCTGTGACTCGACCCCCTCGGCGACCACGACCATGCCGAGGCTGCGGCCCATCTCGATGATGGTGCGCACCAGGGTCGCGTTGCCGGCGTTCTCGCTCACGCCGCGCACGAAAGACTGATCGATCTTGAGCGTTCCGATGGGAAACTGCTGCAGCGCCGAGAGTGAGGAATAACCCGTGCCGAAGTCGTCGATCGACAGGTGCAGACCCATGGCGTACAGCTCATCGAGGAGTGCCAGCGTGTTCTTGCTGTCAGCCATGAGGGTCGTTTCGGTGATTTCGAGCTCCAGCGCCGTGGGCGACACGCCGTGGCGGCGGAATACCGAGCGGCAGCGCAGAATGAAGCTCGCCTGACGGAGCTGGCGCAGCGACAGGTTGAGCGAGATCCGGCCCGGCTCGCCGCCGCTCGTGCTCAGGTGGCGATAATCCATGCACACCCGGTTCAGTACCCACTCGCCGATGTCGAGAATGAGGTTGGTTTCCTCGGCGAGCGGGATGAACCGCGCCGGGGGGATGTCGCCGTGGCCGGGCAGGCGCCAGCGCAGCAGTGCCTCGGCGCCGATGATGCGGCCGCTGTCGAGGTCCACCTTGGGCTGGTAGCGGATCACCAGCTCGTCGCGTTCCACGGCGCGGCGCAGCTTGCTCTTGAGGATCAGCCGCTCGACCGCCGCGGCGTTCATCTCGGGGGAATAGAAGGTGAACGTGTTGCCGCCGTTCTGTTTGGCATGGTACATGGCCGCATCGGCGTTGCGGATCAGGTCGATCACATTCTCCGCATCGCGTGGACAGAACGCGATGCCGACGCTGGCGGTGAGGAACACCTCCTGCTGGTTGAGTTGAAAGGCCCGCGCCACCTCGTTGAGGATCGCGCGGGCGAGCTGCGCCACCGGTCCGCGGCTGTCGCCCTGCGCGGGCAGGCCGTACAGGCACAGCGCGAATTCATCGCCCGCCAGCCGGCCGAGAATGGCGTCCTGGGGCTGCGAGCGCGTCAGCCGTTCGGCGAGCACCTCGAGGACACGATCGCCGGTGTCGTGGCCGAAGGTGTCGTTGACTTCCTTGAAGCGGTCCATGTCCAGATACAGCAGCGCCACGGCCCGTCCCGCCCGCAGCCCGCGCGAGAGCGTCTGCTGCAGCAGGTGCTGGAACTGCATGCGGTTGGGAACCTTGGTGAGCGTGTCGTAGCGGGCCAGGTAGCGGATACGCCGCTCGGCGCGCTTGCGGTCGGTGATGTTGCGGGCGACGAAGATGTTGCCCTGGAACTGCGGATCATCGCTTTCGATGCGCGAGCCGGCGAGCGACACCGGGATGGTCTGCCCATCGCGGGTGCGCACCACCGTCTCGCGGGTTTCCTGCGCGGCCTGCAGCAGATCGAAGTCCGCGCGCGCCTGCTCGTCGAGCACCGTGACGATACTGCGGCCGAGCAGCTCCTCGCCCGCGAAACCAAGCAGCCGGCAGGCGGCCAGGTTGGCGGTCTTCACCACCCCGTCGGGGGAGGTGATGAACACGGCGTCCGTCATGCTGTCGAGGACGCTGCGCAGGTAATCCTTGTGGATGGTCGACTGCCGCAGGCGCGAGCGCATCTGTTCCATGGCGTGCTCGAGCGCCCCGAGCAGGCCGCGCGCGCGCTCTTCAATCGGCCGGGTATAGTCGCCCTGGCCAATGCGGTTGGCACCACGGATGAGCGCCGTGGCCGTGACTTCGACGCCGTGTGCCATCCGCCATGCGCGCACGGCGGCGAGGACGCTGCCGGCCACAGCCAGCACGGCGGCGATGGACCAGCTGACCGAGGCAGGCCAGTGCCGCCACGAGAGCGTGGCGGCGGCGGTTGCCGCGATCAGCAGCGTCAGAGCGAAGGTGCTGAGCGCGTACCTGAATTTGACGTTGCGGGACACTGAGGGATGGTTCGCGGGGCCGGACGGATAAGGGATATTAACCGCCAGGCGGCCCCCGTCAAATCAGCCGGTCCCCACGCAGCCGCTTCAGCCCGACCAGACCCGCTTGAGGTAGTTGATCATCAGTCCGCGCATGGTGGACATCGGGTCGGTGGTGGCGGCAAAAACAGGCGGGCGGCGCCTGAGCAGCCGCCAGTTCTCGCTGCGCAGCACCCGGCGCAGGAAATTCATGTTGCGGTCGATGGCCTCCATGTAGGGGTTGCGGCCGCCGTAGAGGACCTCGAGGTAGCGGTACGCCGAGCGGAACTCCCCGTCCAGACGGACTTTGCGCGTTTCCGCCGCAAATTCCGGCGTCTGGCGCAGCAGATCGAGACCTGAAGCGTAGCGGATCTCCCGGCCGCCGGTGGACGAGACGGGCAGCGCGATGCCGCCGAGCACGAATTCGGCGTACAGCCGGTCGCGGCACTTCTCGAGGTAACAGCGATCGGCCATCTGGGCGATCATATCGGCCGTGCCGAGCAGGTGGCCGACGGCGACATCGCGCGGGTCGCTGAGGCGCGCCTCGATCTGGACTCCCGGCACCTCGTAGCCGGTGAAATGAATGATCTCCCGAGCCACCGCCACCCAGCGTCCGAGGCCGAGCTGCGGCAGGAATTCCTCGAGGAAGCGTGCGCCCCGGGAGACGTGCACCAGGGTGAATTCGGCCCCGTTGCGGGACTCGCGCTCCTCGGTGCGGCGCAGGTAGCCCACGTCGTGGAACAGCCCGGTGATCAGGCCGACGACCGCGCGCTCCCCGCCCAGCCGCTCGCGCGCTTCGGCCTGGCGCTCGTAGCCCACCAGCAGCCGCGCGAGGGCGAGCGTGATGTCCAGCGTATGCTGCCGGTCGTGATATACGGTGTCGACGCCGTGGTAGCCGGGGATCGCACCGGCGAACAGCTGCTCGAAATGCTCGAACGAGCGGTGCACAGGCGCCAGCGGTGTATCGGGCCAGGTGGGCCGGAAGAGCGTCTCCACCGCGTCGCGCACCGCCGTGGCGGAACTGACCTGAACGGTATCGGTGACGTCGTAATCGCTGCGCCGGGCAATCGGCATTCTGTACCTACGCGGAGCTGCACGGCGGCGCCGCCCGCTCTCCCAGAACGATCTGGGGCATTCTGGAGGCATCGGCCGAACGGATACCGAGAGCCATCCCTCAAATCCACGCGCGGCGAGCAGCCGATGCGGGGCTTGCCGGCGGCGGTCCCCGCATCCTCAGGCGGCACTGCCTGCCGGAAAGCGCCGCGATACGGGAATGCGACTTAAGTCGCGGGGTCGCCCGGGGCAGCGATGCCGTGCTGCGCCAGCAGCGCCTGGATCCGCGGTGGCCGGCCCCGGAAATCCACGAACGCCTCCAGGGCATCGCGGCTGCCGCCGCGAGACAGGATGGCGTCGAGGTAC
>JAKAFQ010000198.1 GCA_021817875.1 Pseudomonadota bacterium | reverse complement strand
AAGGCCGGGGAGGCAAGAGGGAACGCGGTGAGACATGAGTCGATGCCGCGGCTACCCCCGTAACTGTAAGCGGAGAGTCCGCGTCCGCGAAGGCCACTGGGAAACCGGGAAGGCCGGACGCAAGGCGATGACCCGCGAGCCAGGAGACCTGCCAGTACGGTCACCCAACCGGTGGGCGGGGCGTACCATACGGAGCGGTCATTCGCAGCGGTGACAGGGAAACCGATGCGAAGGCCGTGGGATCGACTTCCCACCGACCTCGGCGCACTCCACGCACGCAGAGCATGGGCTCGGCGAGCGGGGTTCGTGTTCGGGCGTGCCATTCGCATCGGCCGTTGTTACCAGGCCCCGCAAGGGGCAGATGTACAAGGCACCACGATGCGATTGAATTCCATCCCCGCACTCCCGGCTTCCGTGACTGCGATGCGCGACGCGCGCCACATGCGGCTTTCCCGCGACAGCGCCGGCTTCAGACCCTGTCGGGCAGAGGCCGCGCACCCACCCTACGGAACGCTCGCCGCGCTCTGCCTGCTCCCCTGTCTGCTCGGCGCGCCGCTCATGGCGCAGGCAGCGGCCCTTGCGGGCGGTGTCTCCCCGGTGGTCATCTCCGCCTCCACGTTTCCCCAGCCTCTGGCGCAGGCGCTACCGAGCGTGAGCCTGATCACCCGCAGGCAGATCGCGCAGAGCGGCGTAAAAAATCTCACGACGCTGCTGCAGCGGGTCGCCGGCGTGCAGATCACCGCGAGCGGCGGTCCCGGGCAACCGGCAACGACCTACATCGAGGGATATGGCGGAATCGATGCGGGTGTGCTGGTGCTGCTCGACGGCGTGCCGATCACGCCCCAGGATGCCTCCGGCGGCGGCAATTACCTGCAAAATCTCACGACCGATCAGATCCGGCGCATCGAGGTGATCCACGGCAACGTTTCGGCGATCTACGGTTCGGGGGCGATCGGCGGGGTCATTCTGATCACGACGCGCAGCGGCAGCCGCGCGCCGCGGGCGGCGCTCTCGGTGAGCGGCGGCAGCCGCCACACCGTCACCGCGTCGGCCAATGCCAGCGGTCAGGTGCATCACACGCGCCTGCAGTTCGGCATCAGCCGCTACACGACCGCCGGCATCCCCTCGATCGATCCGGCGCAAAGCACCTACGTGTCCTCGAACCGCTCCGACGGCTATCACAACTTGACGGTGAGCGGATCCCTCGTGCAGCGGATCGTCCCTCACCAGCAGCTCGGCGCGCGCGCCTTCCTCAGCGACGGCCGCTACAGCTACGACAACGACACCTCCGGCGGGCGCACCCGGCAGAATCTGTTGCAGATTTTCAGCGACAACCGGCTCGGCGCGATCTGGACGTCGCATTTGAGCCTGTCCCGCCAGTACACGGCCGACATCAATCTCGGCAGCTTCGCGTCCGTGTATCATTCCACCAACGTGGCGCTGCAGTGGCGCAACGTCGTCACCCTGTCCCGGAACTGGACGCTCACCGGCGGCGCGACCCGCCAGCACCAGTCGATCACCAGCTTCGGACAAGGCGGCATTCCGGGCCGCTCGCGCAACGTCACGGCGGAGTTCGCCGGCCTCAATGGCGCATTTGCCGGCAACGAACTGCAGCTGAATCTGCGCCATGACCAGATCGATGGTTCCGGCGGCCACAGGAACACCGTCTTTGCCGGCTATGGCCGGCAACTGGGCGGCGGATTCGAGGCGATCGCCAGCTACGCAACCGCCTTCAATGCGCCGCCGCTCGGCTATCTGTATTACAACAACGCGTATTGGGCCGCCAATGCGCAACTGAAACCGGAGTCGGCGCACACGCTGGAGGCGGCGCTGCAGTGGTCAAGAGCAGTGGACATCGTGCGCGCCACGCTGTTCCAGACCCGGGGCACGGATCTGTGGGGCTATGGCTCCACTCCGGGAGGACTGACGCAGTTTCAGAACATCGCGAGCACCCGCACCCGCGGGCTGGAACTGAGCGCCCGAGGCGCCTGGCGGCGCTGGAGCTGGGACGCGAACCTGACCCTGCAGCAGCCGCTGGCGATGAGTGAGCCCGGCCGTCCGACCCTGCAGCGGCTCGCGCGCAGTATCGCCAACGTCAACCTCGAGTACCGCTTCGGGTTCTTCTCGACCGGCCTCGCGGTGCATTACACCGGACCGCGCCCGGACGTCACGTACAGCCAGACCTTCACGACCATACCGGTCACGCTCGGCAGCTATACCACGGTTGCCTTGACCGCGGACGGGCCGATCAGCCGCACTGTGCACTGGAACATCCGCGCCGAGAACCTTCTCGACAAGCGCTACGAGACCGCCTACAGCTACAATTCGCTGCCGTTCGGGCTGTTCGTGGGCCTCACCTGGCGGCCATTCGCGCGGTAAGCCGCCCGCTGCCGCGCGCCGGCTCGCCGCTGAACACGCCGGCCGGCGGGCGTGACCTCGCGCAGGCTCATCGGCCTGCTCCGGGGTCTGCCCCGCCGGCGCGCCCCGGCCGGGCGGTCACCCCGGCCGAAACCGCATGGAATCGGGCGGTCTTTCGGGCGCGGCTCCCTGCGCAGGCGCCCCATCGGACCCCGGACCGCGGCGTGATAAAATTTCCGCTCCATCGGCCCACTGCGCAGCATTGCCATGTCCTACGACTGCCGCCTGTTCTACATCGACGGACGCTGGGTCCCGCCAGCCGAACCGAACGACCATACCGTGATCAATCCGGCGACCGAAACGCCCGCGGGCGTGATTTCGCTCGGGTCCGCCCGGGACGTGGAGCTTGCCGTGGCCGCGGCGCGTGGCGCGTTCGAGCGATTCGCACAGACCTCCCGCGATGAGCGCGCGGCGCTGCTCGAGAAGATCCTGGCAGTCTACAAGCGCCGTTCCCCGGACATCGCGCGCGCCATCCGTGAGGAAATGGGCGCGCCGGCACGACTGGCCAAAGGCGCTCAGGCCGGCGCCGGCGCCGGTCATCTCGCCGCGATGATCGAGGTGCTGAAGACCTTCGAATTCGAAGAGCGCCGGGGCAACTCACGCGTGCTGCTCGAGCCGGTCGGCGTCTGCGCGCTCATCACCCCATGGAACTGGCCGATGAATCAGGTGGCGGCCAAGGTCGTCCCGGCGCTCGCCGCCGGCTGCACCATGGTGCTGAAGCCCTCGGAGTTCTCCCCGTTCAGCGCGATCATCTGGGCCGAGATTCTCGACGAGGCGGGAGTGCCGGCCGGGGTGTTCAACCTGGTGAACGGCACCGGAGCGGCGGTCGGCGCGGCGCTTGCGGCGCATCCGGACATCGACATGGTTTCATTCACCGGCTCGACACGCGCCGGCACGGAAGTGGCGCGGGCCGCGGCCGCGACGGTCAAGCGCGTGCACCAGGAGCTCGGCGGCAAGTCGCCCAACATTCTGCTGGACGATGCCGAGTTCGAGCGTGCGGTCAAGGCCAGTGTGCTCAGCGTGATGCAGAACACCGGCCAGTCGTGCAATGCCCCGACACGACTGCTCGTGCCCGCCAGCCGCCTCGCGGAAGTCGAAGCACTCGCGAAAAAGGCCGCCGAGTCGGTGGTGGTGGGCGACCCTGCTTCCGAGGCCACGAGCATGGGGCCGGTCGTCTCGAAGATCCAGTTCGAACGGGTCGAGGCCTACATTTCCCGGGGCATTGCCGAAGGCGCAAAGCTTCTCAGCGGTGGCGAAGGCCGGCCCGCGGGTCTTTCCAGCGGCTATTTCGTCCGCCCGACCATCTTTTCCGGTGTGCGCAACGACATGACGATCGCGCGCGAGGAGATCTTCGGGCCGGTGCTGGCCATCCTGCCGTATCGGGACGAGGACGAAGCGGTCCGGATCGCCAACGACACGCCCTATGGCCTGCAGGCGTATGTCTGGTCGGGCGACCTCGCGCGGGCCAACCGCATCGGCCGCAGGATCCGCGCCGGACGCATCACGCTCAACGGCGCGCAGGGCGACATGACTCTGCCTTTCGGCGGGTACAAGCGCTCCGGCAACGGACGGGAGTGGGGCGAGTACGGCCTGCGGGATTTCCTCGAGGTGAAGGCCGTAATCGGTTCCGATCCGGCCTGACACCGGCCGGCGGCACGGCGCGTGGCAGGCGGTGCGAGCGGACCGGCTGCCCGCTGAAATTCACCCCATGACGAGGCTCAGAGCGCGGATCGGGGCGCTGACGCCGTTCGTGGCGCTGCTCGCGGCGATGGCATCTGTGCAAAGCGGTGCCTCCATCGCCACAACGCTGTTCCCCGTGGCCGGCCCCACCGGCACCGTGGCGCTGCGCGCCGGATTCGGCACCGTGCTGCTGTGTCTCGCCCTGCGCCCGTGGCGCCTGCGTGTGCGACGCGACTCGTGGCTGCCGCTCGTGGTGTACGGAATTTCGCTCGGCACCATGAATTTCCTCTTCTATCAGGCGATCGACCGCCTGCCCCTCGGGATCGCCGTGGCCGTCGAATTCATCGGGCCGCTGACCGTGGCGGTGCTGACCTCCAGGCGATACGTCGATTTCCTCTGGATCGCGACCGCCGCAGCCGGGCTCGCGCTGTTGCTGCCGCTGCGAGCGCAGGCCGCGCTCAACCTGCCGGGCCTGCTGTTTGCCCTGGGCGCCGGCGCCTGCTGGGCGCTGTATATCCTGTTCGGACAACAGGTCGGTCACCGTCTGGGCCCGCGGGGCGTGGCGCTCGGCAGCCTGGTCGCCGCGGCGCTCATCGTGCCGATCGGCCTGGCCACCGCGCCCGCCACCGTGTTCAGCCGGGCGGTGCTGCTGCCGGGACTGCTGGTCGCCGCTTTGTCGACCGCCCTGCCCTATTCGCTCGAGATGATCGCGCTGACCCGCCTGCCGGCCCGCACCTTTGGCGTGTTGATGAGCCTCGAGCCGGCGGTCGGCGCTCTGTCCGGACTGCTGATTCTCGGCGAGCGGCTGGCCCCGGCACAGTGGAGCGCGATTCTGCTGGTCATCGTGGCCTCCGTCGGCACCGCGACGGGCGCTCGCCAGAAGCCCGTGGCGCCGCTTCCGGACTGAGCGCGGCGCCTCAGGAACCGGCGCCGCGATGCCGGTTGCGCGGCGAGATCCAGTCCGCGAGGGCGAGCAGTACGCCGGAAACGACGAACGTCAACTGAATGACGACCAACCACAGCAGCCGCCGCGGATGGACGACGGCTGCCGGCTCCGCGAGCGGCAGGAACGCCCGCAGCAGCGTGATCGCGCTGATGGCCACGATGGAGGCGATCACCTTGAGCTTCAGGTCCGCGAAATCGATCGTGCCGAGCCAGGCGGGCCGATCCTCATGCTCGCCGATGTGCAGCCGCGAGACGAAGCTTTCGTATCCGGCAAACATGACGACCAGCAGCAGATTGCCCGCGAGCGACAGGTCGATGAGCGACAGGGCGAGAAGGATGGCATGCTCGCCCGTGAGCGATCCGATACGGCCCAGCCCCCCGAGGAGCTCGCGCCCGAACACGACCAGGATCAGCAGCAGCGCGAGCACCATCCCGGCGTAGAGCGGCGCCAGGCACCACCGCGTCGCGAACAGCAACCGCTCGAAGAGAATCTGCAGGATCCGTGCCTTCCTGTCCGCCAAGACCACCTCCGTAACCGGTCGATACCTGCAGGCGCAAGACTATCCGCATTGCCCGGTACAGCCGCCACTGCGGGCGCGGCTCAGCCAGGCGGAAATCTCGCCAGCACGGCATCGACCGCCTTGCGGATCGGCTCGGCGGAATTTTCCCTGTCCTCCCGGCTCAGGGGCTTCTGCGCCCAACCGTGCCAGACCGGCCGATGCGTCCTGGCATCGAACACGTCGATGCCGAGAATGCCTTCACGATAGTGATACACATCGACACCCGTGCCCCAGTAGGGATAACCCCACCAGCGCGGACCGTACCAGACCCACGGACCCGCATACGGCTGCGGGTAGGTACGCACGTCGGTACGCTCGCGCGAGCCGATGGTGAAATCGACCGCAAAATCCGCCGGTTGCGTTCCGCTCACGTAACGGTAACCCTTGCGCTCGAGAGCGCTCTGAATGGCATCGCGCGTCTGCTCGAGCACCAGCGGATTGGCGATGCCATAGTTGTTACGCGGCAGCCAGGTGAACGTGTGGTAACCCGAGAACGTCGCGGTCCGATCGTAGTCGCTGCCGACCTGCAGCGTCTCGCAGGCGGTGAGCGCCAGCAGGAACGGCAGGATCAGCGCGATGCCGGACAATACCCGCCGGCGTCTGACCGGCGACTCTGCTGCGGCGAACGGATGACTCATGGCGTGCTCGCCTTCCGGTGTGACCGATAGCGACCGATGTGCACAGCCTGCGCTGCCCTCGGCGTTGCGTCCATCCGTAGGTGTACCAACAGGGAGGGAAACTGCCTACTTGAAGGTGTCGCGCGACCCGGGCAGATTGATGCGCATGGCTCCACTCGTCCGCCGGCTGGGCCGCAGCGCGCACGGCACCCGGGACGGCCGTCCCCGCCGCTCAGACGCCCCGGCGCAGCGCCCGGCAGCAGCGGTGCGGTGAAAAACGACGCTCAGCAGCTTCCCCGATCGGAATCCGTCCGATCCGGCTCGCCCGCCTGGCATCAGCAGAGCATTGCCGAGCTGACCGCGGCGCTCGACAGCTCGGTGGACGGCCTCGACGCCAAGGAGGCTGCCGCCCGACGCCATCGGTATGGTGCGAACGTGCTCGCCGAGCCCGAGCGGCGTTCGGTCGCGGCGATGCTCGCCGCCCAGTTTGCCGATGTCACGATCCTGGTGCTCATCGGCGCAGCGCTCGTGTCGGGCTTGATCGGCGAACTGTCGGACGCGTTGGTGATTCTCGTCGTGGTGCTGATCAACGCGGTACTCGGCGCGCTGCAGGAAATGCGCGCCGATCGGGCCATGGCGGCACTGAAGAAGATGGCCGCACCGGCGAGCAGGGTGCTGCGCGCAGGCAGGACTCAGGTCGTCGCGGCGGCCGATCTGGTGCCCGGAGACGTCGTCGTGCTCGAGGCGGGAGACATCGCGCCCGCCGACATGCGGCTGATCGAGGCCGCCGGTCTGCGCGTCAACGAGTCGGCCCTCACCGGGGAGTCGGTTCCGGTCGACAAGACCGTGGCAGCGGTGCCGGGGGAGGTTCCGCTCGGCGATCGACTCAACATGGCCTTCAGGGGCACCACGATCACAGCCGGGCGCGGCCTCGGCCTGGTCGTTGCGACCGCAATGCGCACCGAACTCGGACGCATCGCCTCGCTGCTGATCGAACACCGGCCTCCGAAGACTCCTCTGCAGCGCCGACTGGAGTCACTCGGCCGGCAACTGGCACTGCTCGTCCTGCTGATCTGCGCCATGGTGTTCCTCAGCGGTATTCTGCGTGGTGAGCCGGCGCTGCCGATGTTTCTCA
>JAKAFQ010000197.1 GCA_021817875.1 Pseudomonadota bacterium | reverse complement strand
CGCTCGACGTCACACACAGGAAATTCGAGCCGTAAAGGATGGCTCGCCACCGGATGCGGCCGGCGCTGAGCGCACCATGCCTCCTACGTCACCACCTGAGTTCAAGCTCCCTCAGCTCTTGCGCTCGGGAAGGCTGCAGAACCCCTGTGCGGGCACGTCGAGCGCCGCGTTGAACTTGGACGAGAGATTCTGGAAGGCGACGAGGGCGGTCACCTCCACGATGAAGTCGTCGCTCCAGTGTCGCTTGAGGCGCTCACGCAGTTCATCCTCGACCCGATTGAGTGTCATGGCCTCGGCGTATTCGAGTGCCAGACGCTCCTGCGCATCGAACAGCGCGCTCGAGCGCCACTCGGCGAGCTGCGCGATCTTCGCGAGGGACACGCCACGACGATGCAGTGTTGCGCTGTTCACGTCGACGCAGAACGCGCAGTGGTTGATCTGCGAGACACGCACCGTGACCAGAGAGCGCAGCGCCGCAGACATCGGCGAGGAGCGCCGGTCCAGGGCGCCGTACAGCAGCGCGAGAGCGGCGAACACCCACGGCGATCGCCCCCAGAGCAGGCTCGGATCGAGCACCCTCCCATAGGTCCGTCTCTGCTTCCAGAAGAACAGGCGCAAAAACCACGGGTAGCTTGCCTCAGGCTTGCCGCTCACCAGGCTCATCGGGAACCTCCAGGCAATGGCGCCGCCGCGCCCGCCGACTCGGCCCGCTCATCGGGCATCGCATGCCGCCAATGTACCACGTCACCTCTGGCGTCGATGGCGGGCACGCGGCCTCGACGGCCTGTTGAGCGCATACACGCCGGCGGCGGCGCGCGCGCCGCGGTAGTGTCTCAGTTTGAAATCCGCCCCGCTTGACTCTCGGCGCGGACCAGCGAATGCTTAGCGCAAAGCATTCTAGGGGAAGAGCGCATGCAGGGCCATATCGATCTTGGTGAACTCCTTCGAGACGCGCAGGAACAGATCGCGCGCAAAATGCTAAAGCGCGCAAATCCTTATGTGGTCTATCTAATTGCCGCATTGCTACGGCATGCGGAAGGACTGGAAAGGCAGCATGTCATAAGCGCAGTGGAGAAAATGCGGCGCGACAAAGGACTGCCTATCCCGAAGAAATTCGAGGAAACCGTTCAAAGGGCCTTCGAGAGCCATGCCGCGGGATATGCCGGTTCCTCAGACGATTTATTCTATTCGGTAGGCGGCAAGGGAAGCGGCATTTGGGCTGTGAACCTTATCCGTGCCGACGCCTGGTTGACTGCGAAAATGGAAGCGGGCGTACTAGGACAATCGCATGCCTAGAGGACCAAAAGGGGAGAAGCGCCCCGCCGACGTGATCGGCGCTGCCGTCCAGATAGCCAAGATCGCCACGGGGGAGATCGAGGATGACTTGGGCACGACCGAGGACGGCAAGGACAAGGCGGCGGTGGCGCTCGGGCGGAAGGGCGGTGCGGCCAGGGCGGCGAAGCTCAGCAGGAAGCGCCGAGCAGAGATAGCCAGGGAAGCGGCCCAACGGCGTTGGGGTAAATAAGCTCTAGTTCTTTTTCGACCTGCGTGGCGGCGTTTCCGCTGTGGGCGGTGTCTCCGTAGCACCTAATTTAGCTAATGCCTCCGCTTTCATCCTTTCCAGCAATGGCGTTAGATCTCTGATCTCGCCGTACATAGCTTCATAGCCAGCCACCGCTTGCTGCATTATCGTGACCATGGCCTTTGCTTCCTCGGCAGACATGACTACCGTGACCAAGTCATCGACCTGCTGAACTGGATCACCACCGGGGGTTGGTTCGGCTACTTGGCCGAAAATGATCCGCAAATCAAAGGGCGTGATCCCAGTGCGGATTACATTTGTATAGACAATCTTATGGTCCGCCGCCCTTCTATAGATCGGCGCTGTTTGATAAACCCTAGGATCAATCTCCGGTTTAGTGGACATTATTTTTGCTCTAATTCGCTTGTGGGGATCGGCGGAATTGCTGGTGAGGGCGTAACGGTAATCAGTTGCGCACCAAGAGTAACTCCGGTTGATGGTTGCGCACTCGTCCTTTGCTCAATCTGAGCTTGCTCGTAATAAGGTGGAAATATGCTGGCGTTTTCCAGCTTTTCCTCCAGCTTGAGTTCTTCTTCCCGAGACATCCGTTCCAGAGATTCACGCGTAAAATTCTCCATTTCAGCCACGCAAGAGCCGAATGTTTCAAACGATACGCGAAGCCTGACATCGAGCGCAGCGGCCAATTTCCTGAGAGTATTGATACTCCAGGATGAATAATTAATGTTCTCCAAGACAGAGATTCGCTCTTGTTTCATGCCGGCTGCATCGGCAAGTTTCTTCTGAGTGAGCTGACGCTGCTCACGCAGCACCTTTAGCTGAGTAGCAATACTCATGTTGAGAAATTCATCCACATACGCGTGGGCAATTTCTCTATCCGAGAATTTCTTTCTAAGCTTCTTCGTCATACTCTCTGAGTCTTCTGTATCGATTCTGATCTTTTAGAACCAGCAGTCGATTAGTCTCTGCGCGCTCCAATGCATCCCGAGGAACGTACTTGCTGTCGCGCTCTGCCGCGCCATACAGCAATGTAAACTCCTGACCTTTCAATTTTGGGTCAGGGCCCTTGCATAGTAGCAAGCGAAGCGCCTCCTTCGAGTTGATGCGAAGCTCCTTAATCTGAGGGTACTTTGTATCCGTCAGCATCTTTGGCGGGAGTTCCGTTTCAACTGTCATCAGGGCATCAAGCTTCTGCATTGCGCGACCGCGCAGCACCTTATCGAGGCCGCCAAGCCATTCGGCGATCACATTCCGACCGCTCTCGTCAATGAAGTCGTAGACGCGCTTAGCCACTATAAGATTTTTATTATGCCGTGACTAGACCCGCGTCCCGCGCCATGTATAATAATTTTATTATGTTCTAAGAGATGTGGGGCGGGCACGGCGCAGCTCCCAGGTTACCCACCCGCGGGACTAGGGGTTCGAATCCCCTCCGCTCCACCTGCGTAGTTTATCCCCAATTAAGGTGCTGGTCGCGGGCCCTTTAGGGCATCTTGCCCGTCTATATGAACAACATACGTGACGCTAAGCAGAAAAGTTCATATAGTATGGGCATGAACAAGCTGCCCGTCGAAAAGCGAGTCCAAATCCTCTCCATGCTGGTCGAGGGCTCTTCGATGCGTTCGATCTCCCGGGTGGCCGACGTCTCGATCAATACGGTGGCGAAGCTGCTGATCGAAGCTGGCACGGCATGCGCTGCCTTCCATGATCGGACGGTCCGGAATGTCGCGGCCCGCAAGGTCCAGTGCGATGAGATTTGGTCCTTCTGCTACGCGAAGGCCCGGAACGTGAAGACAGCGAAGACGCCCCCGGAAGGCGCGGGCGACGTATGGACCTGGACGGCTATCGACAGCGAGTCAAAGCTGATCGTTTCTTGGCTCGTCGGCAACCGTGATGCGGGCTGCGCGACGGACTTTATAACCGACCTGAAGGCGCGCCTCTCCAATCGAGTTCAGATCACGACGGACGGCCACAAGGCCTATCTGGAAGCCGTAGAAGGCGCGTTCGGCTCGGATGTCGATTACGCCATGCTGGTGAAGCTGTACGGGGAAGGCCCGACCGGTCCGGAGCGCAAATACAGCCCCTCAATCTGCCTCGGCGCGCGCTGCGACGTAATCACGGGCGACCCGGATGCAGCGGCGATCTCAACCTCCCACGTTGAGCGCCAGAACCTCACCATGCGGATGAGCATGCGGCGGTTCACCCGGCTTACCAATGCCTTCAGCAAGAAGCTGGAGAACCACTACCACGCGCTGGCGCTGTACTTCGTTTTCTACAACTTCGTGAAGATGCACAAGACGCTGAAGGCGACGCCGGCTCTGGTGGCAGGGATCACGGACAAGCTCTGGACGATGGAAGACGTAGTGTCTCTGATAGATGCGGACGCGCCGAAGCCGGGGCAGCGGGGCCTGTACAAGAAGCGGGCGGCTAAGCCGGAAATTTCAAAGTGAGACACTACCCGCGCCGCCTGTCGATTGAATGGGACCGGTTGGTCCAGTATAGTTTCCTCCCCCTCGGACGTGTCGCGCGAGGCCGCGCGGCTGGCAGGCGCGGCTGGCCCTGTCCGCACGGCCGTCGAAGCCTGAGCGATCTGGAGCCACAGCCATGAAACAGCGTACTCTCGGGACCCACGGGCTGCAGGTGTCGGCCATCGGCTATGGCTGCATGGGACTGAATCACGCCTACGGCGCCGGCATCGGCCGCAGGGAGGCCATCGCACTGATCCGCGCCGCCGTCGAACTCGGCGTGACTTTCTTCGACACCGCGGAGGTCTACGGACCCTACACCAATGAGGAGATCGTCGGCGAGGCGCTCGCGCCGCTGCGCGAGCGCGTCGTGATCGCGACCAAGTTCGGCATGGACATCGTCGAGGGCAGGATGGTCGGCACCAACAGCCGCCCGGAGCAGATCCGGCGCGTCGCCGACGCCTCGCTGCGCCGGCTGCGCCTCGAGGTCATCGACCTGTTCTACCAGCACCGGGTCGACCCCGCGGTGCCGATCGAGGACGTCGCGGGCACCGTGCGCGAGCTCATCGCCGCGGGCAAGGTCAGACACTTCGGCCTGTCCGAGGCGGGCGCGCACACCGTGCGGCGGGCGCACGCCGTGCAGCCGGTGAGCGCGCTGCAGAACGAGTATTCGCTGTGGACCCGCGACCCGGAAACCAACGGCATCTTCGAGGTCTGCGCGGCACTCGGCATCGGCCTGGTCGCCTTCAGCCCGCTCGGCCGGGGTTTCCTCACCGGCGCGATGGGCCAGGACACGGTTCTCGCCGCGAACGACTTCCGCCGCCAGCTGCCGCGCTTCACGCCGCAGGCGATGGAGCACAATCAGGCGCTGGTGCGCCTCCTCGAGCGCATCGGCGCCGCGAAGTCGGCGACCGCGGCGCAGGTCGCGCTCGCCTGGATTCTCGCGCGCCGCCCCTGGATCGTGCCGATCCCGGGTACGACACGGCTGTCGCGGCTGCGGGAGAACCTCGGTGCCGCCGACCTCGCGCTGAGCGCCGAGGAGCTGGCCGGAATCGACCGCGCGGCGGCGGCCATCCCCATCGAGGGCGATCGCTACCCCGAACACATGCAGGCGGCGACCGGCCGCTGACGCCGGCTCAGCCGTCGGCCGCTTCGGCGTGATGCGCCTGGCTGCACAGGCCGTGATCGGCGAGCGTCGCGATGACCCGGCAGTCACGGATCCGGTGCCCTTGCCGGTGGGTCAGCATCCGCTCGAGCTCACCGCGCAGGCAGGTCAGCATGTCGATACGACGATTGACCGCCTCGAGCTGCCGGGCGGCGATCTGATCGGCTCGCGCGCAGTCGGAATCCTCGTGACCGCTCAGCGCCATCAGCTCGCGGATCGCCGGCAGCGGGAAACCCAGCTCGCGCGCATGCCGGATGAAGCTCAGCTTCTGACGATGCGCTTCCGCGTAGCGCCGCTGCCCGCCCGCCGTACGGATCGGTGCCGGCAACATCCCGATCTGCTCGTAATATCGGATGGTCTGGACTTTGCAGCCGACCGTGCGGGCCAGTTCGCCGATCGGCATCGGGCCACCGCTCATGCTTGAAGCTCCAGTCACTATAGGTTCTAGGATAGAACCCCAGGGCGGGCGGCTCAAGGGCACCGCCCCTCCCAGGACCCGCATGCCGCACGACCCGCATCCCGCTCATTCTGATCCGCACGACGCCGCCGGGCGGAGTGCGGATCGCGGGTGGGGGCATGCGCATGCCCATGTGCACGAGCCTGATCACGGAGAGCCTCTCGATCACGGCCATGGCGCCAGCGAGCGCCGCCTGCTGGTCACCCTGTCCATTCTCCTCGGCTTTACCGCCATTGAGGCCGCCGGGGGATGGCTCGCCAATTCGATCGCGCTGCTCGCCGAGGCCGGACACATGCTGGCGGACTGCGGCTCGATTCTGCTCGCTGTCCTCGCCATCCGTGCCAGCCGACGCCCGCCCGACGCACGGCACACCTATGGATCCAGCCGCTACCAGACGCTGGCCGCGTACACCAATGGTCTGATTCTGCTCGCCCTCTCGATCGGGGTGATGATCGAGGCGGTCCGTCGTCTGCTCGCGCCGCCCGCGGTCGAGGGCAGGCTGATGCTGCTCATCGCGCTCCTCGGCGGCCTCGCCAATCTCGCCGCTTTCATCGCGCTGTCCGGCGCCCGCTCCCTCAACGAGCGCGGCGCCCGCGCCCATGTGGCCAGTGACCTGCTCGGCTCGGCCGCCGCCGCCGGCGCGGCGCTGCTGATCCTGGCGTTCGGTTGGCGCGTGGCGGATCCGGCATTCTCGATTTTGGTGTCGCTGCTGATCCTGCGCTCCGGCTGGAGACTGACGCGCGAGGCCGGACACGTGCTGCTGCAGGGCACGCCGCTCAGGGCCGAGCCCGAGCACATCGCTCGCGATCTCGAGCAGCTGCCCGGCGTGCGCAACGTGCATCACCTGCATGTCTGGTCACTGACCGGGGAGCTCCCGGTGGTGACCCTGCATGCGACGGTCGATGCGCACTGGGATGCACAGACGGTCCTGCAGCACATCCTCGATCGCCTGCGTGACCGGCATGGCATCACGCACGCGACGGTGCAGCTCGAAGGCGGACAGTGCCTCGATGAAGGCGAACACCGCTGTCATCAGGCGTGACCGGCACGTGCCGCCCGATCGCACGACGCCTCGCCACGTTGCACGCCGCAAGCGCATCATCGCGCCTCACGCCGCTGCGGCGCAGGACCTCCCCGCATGACTCCCCTCAGCCTGTTCGGCCTGTTCGCGGTGAGCGCGATGCTGCTGTTCTATGCGACCGAAGACCGCCACCCGCTGTGCATCCTCGGTTTTGCCGTGGCGTGCGCCCTGGGCTCGATCTACGGGTTCCTGCAGGGCGCCTGGCCGTTCGGTCTCGTCGAGGCGGTCTGGAGCCTCGTGGCGCTGCGCCGCTGGCGGCAGAAGGCCCGCACTGCGCGCCCGGACGCCTGAGGCAGCCTCCCGGCGTTTTCCGCCTGCGATCGCCCGCGCCCGGTTCAGCGCTCGCGCGGGCGGCGTTGCATCGCGCCGCCCGCCGCCGACCGGTCTCTACTGCCTGCGCCCTGACTGGCGCTTCACCTCGCGGCGCCCGCGCTGCAGGATCAGTTCCGTGTAGCCGTTGGGTTGCTGACGGCCTTTGAACACCAGGTCGCAGGCGGCCTGGAAGGCGACGCTGCGCTCGAAGTCCGCGGCCATCGGCCGGTAGGCCGGATCGGCGGCGTTCTGCGCGTCGACCACCGCCGCCATACGTTCCAGGGTCGCCCGCACCTGCTCGGCGGTGCAGACGCCGTGATGCAGCCAGTTGGCGATATGCTGGC
>JAKAFQ010000196.1 GCA_021817875.1 Pseudomonadota bacterium | reverse complement strand
ACGACGGCATCGCTGGGCAAGCCACCTTCTTCTTAGGCGATGACACCGTAACTGCGCCGCTCCCGTTCAGCGCTGCACACAAAATTGCCGAGGGTCTAAGACAGGCGCACCGCGAAGGCTACAAGGCTGGCGTTTCTACAGCGTTGCAGGTGCTCAAGAATTTCGAGAGGAGTTGCTGAAATGCCCGACCATCACCGCCTCACCCGCTACATTGTGTATGTGAACGGGACCGCCTTCATGGGAATGCTGAGGCAGAACAGTACGCATCCGGAGCTGTTTGGTCCCGACTTCGACTGCACTCACGGCCCCTACGTGCTCGCTGCCGAGGCCGATGCAGAGATCGACCGCCAGCGCGCGGAGATCGAGCAGTTACGCACGCTTCTGCGAATCGCGCAAGACGAGTGGTACGACGACAACGGGCAATGGGGAGACGGTTTTGGGCTGAAGCACTGGACGCGCAAGGCGGATGCATTGCTCTCAGACGAGTCGTCATTTCGCGAAACGGAGCAGCATCGTGAGTGAGAATGCCACAAATGAAAAGAACTGCCGACACGGGATAGATCGGAGCGTCGTCTTGTGCACAGATTGCGATGCTGCCGAAGGGCGGTTTTTGGAGCGTGCCGAGCTTACGAAGCAGATCAACGAGCTGCCCGAGATGCTTCGACAGTATGTCCATGATTTAGAAGCGGATGCCGATCCTGCTGGCGACAAAATGCGCATTGTCTGCCTGGAAGAGAACATGGCAGGGTTAACAGATGAGATCGACCGCCAGCGCGCGGAGATCGAGAGGCTGACGCGGGAGCGGGATGAGGCGCGTAGTGCATCGGTGCCGGGGAGTGCTGCAGTGTTCGCTGCCGTCGAGGCCGAGCGTGACCGGATGCGCGCAGCGCTGGAAAAAATCGCGGACTTCGATTGTCGCTCAGATGAGCACGTCGGCGACATGAAATGCTGGTCTTGCTACGCCAGGGATGCGCTCTCCAGTGAGCCGTCACCGGACGAGACGACAGCGCGTCGCATGACGCGCGCCGAAGCCGACGCAATGAATCGCGCATTCTGGCGATCAGTCGAAATCATCGACGAACTATCTGAGAACGGGTTAGGTGAACCATGAAATTTAGAGTCACGATGAAAGATCCCGACACGCTTCACGATGCTATCGCAGACGCCGTTCACGAGGACACCGCCGGCATCGCGGACGTAGACGAGCGCATGTGCGTCAAGGAGGTGCGGAGCGATAAGGTCCGGGCCGTTTGCCGACAGTGGTTCAAATATGGTGAATATTTGACTGTCGAGATCGACACCGACGCGGGAACGTGTACCGTGGTTCCGGTTTGAGCGAGTCACCGAATGATTGAGTTTACCCCCGAGGCCGTCCGCGAGATGCTGTGGCGCGAGATGAAGAAACGCCCAGGGAAGCCGCTTTCGCAGCGCGAACTTGCGGTCCAGATCGGGGTTTCGTTGCCGTTCTTAAACAGCACACTCGCGGGCGCTCGGGAGCCACAGGGGAAAATCCTGGAGTTTCTCGGCCTTGAGCGCGTGAGTCGTTATCGACGAACTGTGGACAAGACAAATGACTGACTATCCTTCATGGATCTGCGCCGCCTGCGGATCGACGTTTCAGAAATCGCATTCTTTGGTGCGTCGCAGAGAGGCGATGGCAACCTTTCATCAGCCGGACCCTGCCGATGTGGACGACCGGTGCGGCTGGTGCGGCGCAACGCTATGCCAGCGCTTCGCCGCGCTACCCCCTGTGAGGTCCTAACAATGACTGAGTTCGTCAGCCTTGAGGATCACATCAAGTCGCTGCCTTGGAGGTTCCGACTGCGCATGTGGTTCTCGCGGCGCAAGGTGAGGCGCTGGATTCGGCAGGGATACGTTCCGACCATTTACGACTGCTGCGATCAGTGCCTCCATCCAATCGAGCCGAACGACGATGCCAGACTATGCACGCATTGCGGCGGCAGAAACATGAGGGTCAAGTGACAATGGACCAGGAGAACCGAAGTGAGTAGGAATGTCGAAGTGGTTTGCGATTCTTGCCAAGCAGTAGTCATTACCTTCGGCTCGCATGAGGATATCGACGCTGGCTTAAGAGATGCTGGATGGAGTACGGACGCCGAAGGCCGAGATTTGTGCGACGAATGTTCCGTTCACAGCGCAGAGAGTGAACATGGCAATTGAACTACGTTGGTATCAGTTCCCGGCGAGCGCTGAACTCGTTGACCACGACCATGCCATTTACGTGCGCGACTTGCGCGCGTTCCGCGTCCTGCAATTCCGTACCACGCTCAGCGGGCCAGAGGAGCCAGAATGGTGGAGCGAATGGAAGGATGTGCCATTAGTTTTGAGTGAGCGAACAGTTCAAGCCGTGAAGGATGAACCATGAAGCCAGGCCACCACCGCAAGCCACATGTCTGGCGTACGGAATTATTTACCGCGAAGTCGTGGGTGAAGTGCGCGATATGCGGCAAGGAATTCGTGAAGTCCGACTCGGCGCGGCGATGGAATCACGACTGCTGCTCGCGCGAGTGCGCATTGGAGTTCGCGCGCGGGGAGCGGAATTCGGGACAAGATGAGCCCGAGGATGCCGTATCCGGTGAGCCCGCAGATAGCGCTTGACGTGTCACTAGTGACGGTATACGCTGCTATCCAGTCGATACCGGAGTCCCCCATGAAAAAGCAGCACTTTCTGATTTCAGCCTCGCGCGACTGGCGCCATGGCGAAGATCCCGAAGCCGGCTTCATCCTTGAGGCCCACGAAGAAGGCGTGGCCGTCACCACGGCTCAGGCTCTCCGCGCGCAGGGATGGATTGTCGAGGTGCGGCGCTGGACCGATCGGCAGCACCGCGACGGTGGTACGGGCCGCTGGAGGGCCGGCTACGTAGAGATGGCGGCCTGATGGCGAGCGGCAAGGATCGGCAGGCGACACTTCGAGAGAGACGCGCCAAGGAGGGCCTACGGCAGCGGGTGTTCTGGCTGACCGACGCGCAGGCCGAAGCGGTCAAGCGGTTCATAGAGCGGCTGGTGAAGCGGGGTAGGCGGCCATGAGCGAGTCCATGCTGCTGGACATTCTGGAGGACGACGAGCGGTTCGCCGAGTTCGTCGAATCTCTTGATCCGACACCATGGTGCCACGCCTGCGGGGCGCAGAGATGCGAGGACTGCCGCTGTCGGCCTACGGACCCGATGGACTGATGCTTACCTATTAATCCATGAGCGAACTAGGACAAGCCATTTTTATCGCGCTGACCTCATTTTTGTTGGGATTCAAGATCGGCGCACGAATGAGCAGGAAAAGATAATCTACTAACTCATCAGCGCGGGCGCCCGTCCCCTAAAATACCGGCCCGCTGAGCGCCAGCGCCCCGGCCGCCACATCCATCAGCAGCAACTCGAACGGGTTGATGCGCTCGGCCCCTACCGGCGGCTTCGGCAAGAGCTGCCCCTTGAGCTGCGCGGCGAGCGCGAGATATGAGCACATCCATGGATGCTTGGCCCCCGTGAGCCGTTTAAATGCGTTTGGCACCGCGAACGCCACGATGTCCTGCCAGTCATAGAGCTGCCCGCACTGGCCGTGCAGGAACGCTATGGCGCGGTCCACGGCGGTCTCGGTGCCGGGCAGCCGATACCACTGGACGGTGCTGCCGCTGAGGTACGACACCGGCCGCATGGCGACGCCGCCTGAGAAGCGCGCGTCGATTACCCATCCGGGCGCGACGAGCGTGGTAGCGTGCGATGGCCCTACGCCGGACTCCGAATACTCGATCACGCTCGAGGTGAGCGCGGTCGAGTACACGAAGCCGACGGTGAGGCCGGAGGGGATGGATGCCGGCATCATGGCGTTACGCGGCGGGCTTCTCAGCCGCCTGCAGCTTGGCAATCCAGCCGCCGACCACGGCGTTAGCCTGCGACGTGATTGCCGCCCCTTCGGCGTTCGCCAGCAGCGGCGCCTGCAGCATCACTGCGCCCTGCAGCGTCACGAGCGCGCCGGGGAACTTCAGTGTCCACTGGGCGGGATCGGTGCCCATATTGCCAATGAACGCCTGCACGGCCTGCAGGAGGGCCACAGCGGACGGGATAGCGGCCTGTTCCAGCGGCAGCAGAGGATTCGGAGTACTCATCGGTATTTCACCTTGCCGGGTCAACCGGCTTGCGTAGGGTAAAGGGTATGCGCCAGCACCAGCATGGCGAGGCCGGCGAGCGCGGTGGAAATCTCAGGGGGCACCTGCACGTGCCAGAAGTAGCCAGCCGCCCACGTCACGATCTGCGCGAGATAGGCACCAGCAATGGCAGCGGTGGTCTTTTGCGGGTCGAGCTTCACGGGGCACCTCACGCGATGGGGTCGATTCGGCGGTCATGGGCGACGATGCCCTGAAAGCGCCCAAGCATTGCCGCAAGCTGCTCGGCGAGATCGGCGCGGATGGCGGCCGAGCTGCGGTAGCCGACCGTAGCGCCCTTTGGCCCTCGCGTCGGCGCGATGCCGCGCTGGTAGCGCCATTGAGCCCATCGCGCGCTGCCGTGCTCAAGGCAGTAGATGCGCCACGCTGCTCGGCCCGTCTGCGCAGGCACCTCTTTCGTGCAGCCGGGATGGAGGCAGCGGCTCATGTGATGCTGATCGTCACCGCACTCGGCGTGCCGGCCGGGAACGTCTTGCACACCTCGTTGCTCGGCGCGCTGGCGTTTCCGGCGCTGTTCACGGCCTCGACGTACCAGTAGATGCTGGTGCCGTCTACGAGCCCGGTATTCACCGCGATGGGCGAGCCGCTGAGGCCGGATGCCACCAGCTTCTCCGCGCCCGAGGCCGAGCCTTGAAAGAGATCGTACGTGACGGTGCCGGTGAGCGCGGTCCCGTCGGTGTTCGTGGTCGGCGCGGTGAACGTGATCGAGGCCGCCGGCGCGGTGCCGGTCTTGCCGACCACGCAGGTCGTGGTGGCGTAGGCCGCGGTGCCGACGAGGAAGGCGGCGACGAGAGCGAGAGCGGAGAGGATGCGCGTCATGGATGCACTCCGGTGAGAAACAGCGTGCGTTCGGCCTTGCGCCGATTTTCGAGGCCAGGATCTGGCTGGCCGGCGCAATAGTCCCAACGCAGAAACTCGTTCGCGGCGCCGAGCATATCACCTTCGTTGAGATCGCGCCGCAGCGTCGAATGCGCGAACGCGCCCGCTCCCAAATTATAGGTGAAGTCAACCAGCGCGTCGAATTGCGGCTGTGTCAGCGGGACGGTCACGCCGACGTTGACCTCGGCGCATGCCGCAGCGGTATCCGCGGTGAACCACACCTCGGCCTGCTCGAGCGTGCAGGTCTGACCGAGCGCGACCGGGACGCCTGGGGAGTAGTAGCCGGTATGGCCGAACCCTATTGTGGCCGTGTCACTCTGGTCCAGATACGCCTCCGAGCGGTACCCCTCCCACCCCTGGATGAACGCGCGCCCCGCAGCGCTGAGTGTCATCATGGCGCGGCTCACAGCTTGGCACACCCCAGCAGCGGGTACTGCGCGCCCGTCAGGCTCGCGTATTCCTCCATCCGGATCTGGATGAGCTGATCGTACATCCTGCGCAGTTGGCCGCCCGGGAGTTGACAACGCGCTTGATCCATCCGCAGCAGCGCCGTTGCCGTCTGATTCGCCCAGTGCGAGTTGTCGTCGCGCGCGATTTGCGCTATGTGCGCGTTCAATTCGGCGGCGATGCGGTTCACCTTGTTAGCGTGTGCGAAGCCGCCGAAGAACTGCGGGACGAGACCGAACGCGAGGGCCGTCCCTGCGAGCACGCCTCCGAGCGCGAGGTATGCGGCGACTGCGGCAGGCAGTTTTAGCTTTTCGATGGTCATCGAGGTCACCATTTCCCAAAGCGTGTACATGGGCATCTCACGGATGGAAGAAGCGGTTGACTAGGGTCAGCTTTTTAGCGTCCATACTCCCACCTAGATTTGATACTCAAACCCGCCGCTCACGCAGCTGGTGTCGCCAAAATAGGTATCGTTGATCGAATACTCGCCCGTGGCGTTCTGCCCGTAGAGGTACGCGTTCGTCCCGAGCCCAGGGGTCGCCACGGTATAAGTCGTGCCTGAAATCGAAGAGACGTTCTGCATCCTACAGACCGCTGGCGCATCAAGCGCCGCAGCGACCGGCGCCAAGGGAAGGCCGGAGATTGCCGCCTGTCCTGTTGACGTCCCCTTAGCAGTCAGGATGATGTCGTACCAAACTTTTAGCACGTCCCCCTGTCGCGCCCATTGCCCGTCGAATGTGCCCGTCATGCTGACGGCGCCCCCGCCGAAGGTCAGGCCGGGCGTCCACGAGCGATTGAGGTCTGCGACGCTGCCGCTGTTGCCGTAACAGTCCGGATAAAATCCAGTGGCCAGTACTGCGTAATTAGGCGACCCAGTAACCTGCATGAATGTGTTGTGTACGATGTGCGCATCGTTAGATGTGAGCCCCGAGAGATTGATTTGCTGCTTGGAGGTCTGGAAGTAGTTGCCCTCGATAAACAGGCGCTGCCCGGCATTGAGATACACGCAGTTCCCGGTGAAGTTCACCCCGTGCTCGAAATAGCAGTCTCGGAGCACCATCTGGTTGACTTGATCCAGATACACGTCGTCCGAATCGGCCGCATCGTTGTTCTCGAAGTCGCACCCAAGAATGTACACCCCGGCGCAGGCGACGATCTTCACCACCTCGCTGCCGCCGAAGTTTGTGAATTTGCAGCCGCGCAGCCACGTGCTGTTGATCGGAGTCCCGCTGATCGTGCTTTCGAGATCGAGCGCGTTCCCCGTACCGTTCATGAAACGCACAGTGTCTAGGATCGTGTCGTAGCAGTTGAGCAGCTGCATGCCGAGGCCGCTTGAGGCCTGAATTTGGAGATCGCGGAACAGCAGCTGCTGGAGCGTGTCGCCGTATACGCCCATGCCGCTCGAGGCGCTCATGTCGATGATGCCGTTGACGATCCCGCACGGATTGTTCGTCAACGTGAATGCGTTAATCGCTCCACTCGGACGGATCGTTGCGCGTCTCAGGTCGAGAATGAGAGATGCCGGAACGTTAAGCGCCGTGGTGATTTTGAAAATGCCCTGCACGAATACGGGCTCCGGTCCGCCTTGCGCAAAAACAGCGAAACTAGCGTTGATCGCTGCCGTTGAGTCCTGGTTACCGGACGGATCTGCGCCGTATCGCACGACAGCGCTCGGCTCGTAGGCATAGTTCGTCGGCGTCACGCCGGCTGCGATTTCGGCGGCGGTACGCACCCAGATGCCCATGTTGCCGATCGGCGCGGTGACGGTATTTCCCGCCTGATCCATGACGACGATTTCGGTACCGGTGAGAGTACCAGCGGCGGGAAGTGCGGAAATCTTGGTGCCCATGTTTCAACCTGCCAATAGCTCAAGACCGTT
>JAKAFQ010000195.1 GCA_021817875.1 Pseudomonadota bacterium | reverse complement strand
CGCGCGGCGGTTCGGTGTTTGAGATTCGATGGCCAGCCGAGTCTAGCAAAATCGGCTGATCGCCGGACCTGACTGGTGGGGTGCCGCACCCAGGGCGTCATGTGCGCCGCACACGGCCGTCTGCATTCAACCGCCACGCAAGCGCCAATGCTTCACCATCCGCGAGATTGAAAGACTCTACGAGGCGCGCTACCGGGCCGGATAGATTCCCGTGCGGGCGTGGCTGGCCGCGCAGGAGCGGCCCCGTTCCGCGGAATTGGCCTTCGCGGGGCTGCATCTGGCGCTGCTGCATAACCATGTCGCGCTGATCCGAGCACTGGGCGGCACGGCATCGCCGCAAAACCTGCGCTATCCCTATCTTATATCGTGATCCTGATCGGCCGAGTCTGCGTCTGTTACGAAAAAGACCGGACTAGTCCGGCGTAGACGCCACCCTTCGCCAGCAGTTCGTCATGCGTACCGCGCTCCACGATCCGCCCCCACTGCAGCACGACGATAAGATCGGCGCGGCGGATGGTGGACAGTCGATGCGCGATAGTGACGGTCGTGCGGCCTTTCGACAGGGCCTCCAGCGCCTTGGTCAAGGCTTGCTCGGTGCGGACATCGAGCGCACTGGTGGCTTCATCAAGCAACAGCACCGGTGGATTGCGCAGGATGGTGCGAGCCAGCGCCAGGCGCTGTTTCTCTCCGCCGGAGAAACGCTGGCCGCGCTCACCGACCAGTGTCTCGTACCCGTCGGGCAGCGCACCGATGACAGCATCGAGTTGCGCGGCCCTGGCGGCGGCCAACAGTTCGTCATCGGTCGCATCCGGCTTGGCGAAACGCAGGTTGTCAGCCACCGAGGCATGCAACAGGTACGGCTCCTGGGAAACCACGCCGAGCATGTCGGTCAATGACTGGAAGCTGAGATCGCGCACATCGACGCCGTCGTAGCGGATCGAGCCGCTATCCACGTCGTACAGCCGGGCCAGCAAGTGGCCGAGCGTGGTCTTGCCCGACCCGGTGGCGCCGACGATGGCGACGTGGGTGCCTGCCGCAATGTCGATACTGATGTCCTCCAGTACCGGCGCACTGTGCGGGTCATAGCGGAAGCTGACGCCATCGACCGTCACCTGGCCGCGCATCTGCGCGCGCTCCAGGGTCACCGCAGCGGCGCGCTCGGTGATTTCGACGGGAGTATCCAGGTACTCGAAGATGCGCGCGAACAGCGCGCGCGTGGTACGCATGTCACGCCCCAGCTGAAGCAACTGCTCGAAAGGCCAGAGCAACTGCTCCTGCAGGGCGATCATGGCCACCAGCGTGCCGATGGTTAGTGGTGTGCTGCCGCCCATCAACCAGCCGCCGAGCAGCAGCGTCAGCGCAGGCAGGATCGAGAGTGCCAAACCGATCAGCGCCCACTGCCATTCGCCGGCGGTACGCGAGCGTACCTCTAGTGCCGCGACCTCCCGCGAAGTCCGCGAGAACCGGCGAACCAGGAAGCCACTGCGGCCCATGGTGCGGGCGAGGATGATGCCGGAAAGCGACAACGACTCCTGAACCGCCGCGGACAGATCCGCCTGCCTGGCCTGCTGCTCGTAAGTAATGGCCTCGCGCAACTTGGCGACCCATTGGCTGATCACGACCGTCAGCGGAACGACCAGCAGCGAAAACAGCGCCAGCCGCCAATCGAGCAGGCACATGGCGAGGGCCGTCATCAGCACCGTGCTGAGGCTGCGCGCCAGCTCGTTGCCGGCATCGGTCACCAGCGATTGCAGGCCGCCGATGTCATTGGCGATGCGCGACTGGATCTCGCCGGTACGGTTGCCCGCGAAGAATCGCAGCGACAGCGACTGCAGGTGCGCGTACACACGCACCCGCAAGTCGTGCAGGATCGCCTGGCCGATCCGGGCCGACAGAATGGTCTGCACCGTACTGATCGCCGCCCCCAGCATGGCCACCGCAACCAGCCCGCCGACCAGCCAAAGTAGCAGGGAAAAATCGTCGCCAGGCAGTGCATCGTCGATGATGGCCCGCAGCAAAAAGGGCGCGGCCATGCCGATCATGGAGCCGAATATCAACAGCACCACGACCGCTAGAATTTTCAGCCGGTAAGGCATGAACAAGGCGAACACACGCCTCATGGAAACGTGTGCGGCGGCGAGTTCCTCGTAGTCCTGCCGCGAGTTTACGGACTGTTCTGCTGGTGTCTGCATCTCTCTCTATCATCCAAAGACGGCGATCCGGCTCACAAAGGTGTGGCCAGTAAGGTCGTCTGAACCCATCATTCTGGCCCCCACCGATGCACACACGCGGCAGGCGCCATGGAGATTGCGTGGAGACGACAGGGCATCATGAAATGACGCGGTGGAACCGATGGTCAAGGTCGGATGGCCCCGGGGCCGCCCTTTTCACGCTGCTTTTGAACAGGGCAACATCCGGGTCAACACATCGTCGCGGCGCACCCGGTGATGAAACAAGGCAGCGGCCACGTGCAGTGCGACGACGTCCCAGCCCACCCACTTGCCCAGGAAGTGATGCACCACGTCGATGGGCATCTCGAATGCTTCCCAGGTAACGTCGAAGGTTCGGCTGATCCAGGCAAACAGTGCGGTTTCATTGAATCCTGTAACAGAGAACAACCCGAAGTCGGTCGAAGCGTGCGTGCCCAAGTAGCCCGTCAGCGGCATCACAATCAACAGGCCGTACAGTCCCGCGTGCGCGACATGGGCAAGCCAGTGCTCCAGCTTCGATCCCGGAGGCTCTTCGGGTTGCACATCCAGCAGACGCCAAAGCAGCCGGGGCAACACCAGAAAGCCGACCAGCAAGCCAAGTACCCAATGGATGTTGAGCACGAGCAGGGATTCGGGCTGGGTGTCGTAGTCCATAAACCAGATGACGTAATAGACGACGATGTAAGCGCCGATGAAGGCCTCCGCGCTCGTCCAGTGGAAGAGCTTTGCCAAGACACCAAATCGGGTTTTGTTATTGCGCCATTGCATCGGGAATGTCCTCAGCACGAACAGGTCCGAGAACTCCTTGAGGTGCAGCGCTCGGAAGTCCCGAATCGTGCGGTGCTTGGGGAAGTTGCACGCCGCCAGCATCCGGAACGCCAGGTCCTCGTGCAATCGGCGCTCAATCTTGCGCGAACTGAACACCCCGGTGGCGTAGCCGTACACCAGCACCTTGACCATCATCGCCGGATGGAAGGGCTGGTTGCGCGCTCCGCCGCCCTCATAGCGCGCGTAGAACGCGCGCAGGTCCAGCGTGTCGATCGTGTCGTGGATGAAGTAGGCCAAGTGGCCCGGCGGCAGCCAGTCCTGCGGCGCCGCCGGCAGCAGCATCACCTGGTCCGGCTCATAGGGGCGGTAACTCGTAGGCATGCCTCGTAGGCATGCCGTATTTACGCACACCCACCGTCTTACGTCGACTTCAACGACCTTCTGCCGCCCACGCTCCTAGAAGCGCGCGGCCTCCTCGGCCGCGGCATCGAACCAGAGGCAGACGGTGTTCCTGGCGGGTTTGGGCATGGCGGTCTCGCGGTTCAGGGGATCCAGTACCCACGACGCGCGAGTTCCGCGGGAATCGACATCCGGGATGCCGGCGCCGTGCCCGGTCCGACGCCCTTGGAGTGGGCCCGGCATGGGTCCAGCCCGCCCTTCCAGGCTTGCTGCAGGGGGGGTACCTGATGTTTTCCCTAAATGTGCTAAATTTCCGCTATTCGATAAACTAGCAAAAACAGCGAGCCTCCAGGCCGAAGGGCCGGGGCGCTGGGATGGATCGATCGAGTGCCCCGGATCCGGTTCGACATTCACAGGCGGGGGCGGAGGTTTCACTGAATGAAGCGCAACTTTTGCCAGCCGGGCGGCGGTGCCAGCCCGCGGCTCGGAAACTGAGACATGACCCAAGCCACAGGCGCCGAAGTGCTCTGGACAGCCCTTGCGGAGCAGGGCGTCGACACGTGTTTTGCCAATCCGGGGACGACCGAGCTCGACCTGGTTCGAGGTCTGGAGTCCAAGGGCGACATCCGTTGCGTGATCGGGCTGCAGGAAAACGTATGCACCGGGGCTGCGGACGGCTACGGCCGCATGACCGGGCGACCCGCGGCGACCCTGCTGCACCTGGGGCCGGGTTTCGCCAACGGCATCGCCAACCTGCACAACGCCCGCCGTGCCCGCACCCCCATCGTCAACATCATCGGCGACCACACCAGCTGGCATCTTCCCTTCGACGCGCCGCTGAGCTCGGACATCGAGGCCCTCGCCGGCGCGGTGTCGGGCTGGGTGCACAGGATCGGCGAGACCGGCGCGGTCACCGGGGCGGCGAGGGAGGCGGTTCGCCAGTCGCTGGCGGACGGCGGCCGGGGCGCGACCCTGATCTTTCCCGCCGATTTCCAGGCCGATGCGGTGGCGGAGCCCGGTGAGCTCGGCGCGGCTCCCGCGGCGGCGCCCGCGGCCGAGCCCGGCTTCGACCCGGCGCGGATCGCGCAGCGCCTGCGAAGCGTGCGGCGGGTGGTGTTCCTGCTGGGAGGCGGCGGCGAGGACAGCGGCCTCGGGGTGCGCGCGCAGCGGGCCGTCGCCAGGATCTGCGAAGTGCTCGGCGCGAGCGCCTACGCGGAGACCTTCCCGTCCCGCGCCGAACGAGGCCAGGGGCTGCCCGCCTTCGACCGTCTGCCCTATTTCCCGGAACCCGCGCGCGCGGTGCTGGACGAAGCGGATCTGGTGGTCCTGGCCGGAGCGCTGCCGCCGGTCACCTACTTCGGCTACGCGGGCCACCCGAGCGAACTGGTCGAAGCCGCGCGCCTGCTGGTCGTGGGCGAGCCCGGCCGCCCCGTCGCGCAGCGCCTGGAGCAGATCGCCGAGCAACTCGGTGCGCCCGAGGCCCAGGCCTTCGTGCGTGAACTGCCGGCCGAGCCCGAGGGCGAGCTCACGCCAGCCCGGATCGGAGCGGTGCTCGCACGCGAACTGCCCGAACACGCGATCGTCTCGGTGGAGGGCGGAACCTGCGGCTATCCCTTCTATGCCGTATCCGCCGCGGCCAGGCCGCACACCACGCTGACCAATACCGGCGGCGCGATCGGCCAGGGCCTTCCAGTGGCGGTGGGCGCGGCGATCGCCTGCCCGGGCCGCCGCGTGGTCGGCCTGCTCTCGGACGGCAGCACCCAATACACCATCCAGTCGCTGTGGACCATGGCGCACGAGCAACTGGACGTGGTCGTGCTCATCGCGGCCAACCATCAGTACGCGATCCTGCGCAACGAGCTGCGCCGCAACGGCGCCGCGCTCGGCACGCGCGCGGCCGAGATGACCGCGCTGGACAGGCCGAAGATCGACTGGGTGGGGCTTGCGAAGTCCTATGGCGTGCCGGCTTCGCGAGCCGCGACCGCCGGGGAATTGCGCGACCAGCTGCGCCAGGCCTTCGCGGCCAGGGGGCCTGCGCTGATCGAAATGGCCCTCTGAACCAACTGCAGGATATCGAACGAGGACAACGGGTATGGATCTGAATTTGGGTGGACGCGTGGCGATCGTGACCGGCGGCAGCCTGGGCATCGGTCGCGAGGTGGCGCAGGCCTTTGCCTCCGAGGGGGTCCGGGTCGCCATCGTCGCGCGCAGCGCGAAGGCGCTGGAGGCGGCCGCGGCGGAGATCACCGCGAGCACGGGCGTGGAAGTGCTGGCGGTTCCGACCGACGTGACCAGCACCGAGCAGGTGGACGCGGC
Source organism: Pseudomonadota bacterium (assembly GCA_021817875.1). The sequence goes on along the minus strand of JAKAFQ010000195.1, from coordinate 1,700 downwards.
GGTGAGCCGGGTCGCGCAGCATTTCGGGCGCGTCGACATCCTGGTCAACGGAGCCGCGCATCCGGGCGGCCTGGTGCGCAGCGAGATCGAGAACGCCGACCCCGAGGGGCTGCTGGAGGACATCAACATCAAGGTCGTCGGCTACATGCGCTTCGCCAAGGCCGCGGCCACCCAGATGCGCAAGGGCGGATTCGGGCGGATCATCAACATCGGCGGCCTGACCGGGCGTGGCAGCAAGCAGCTGTCCGGCATGCGCAACGTGGCCGTGGTGCACATGACCAAGACCCTGTCCGACCAGCTCGGGCCCTTCGGAATCACGGTCAACGTGATCCATCCGGGGGTGGTCGAGACTCCCCACATCCACGAGTTGTACGCGAAGGAAGCCAGGCTGCAGGGCCTCACACCCGCGGAGGTGGAGGCCAACTATGCCAAGGCCACGCCCATCCGGCGGGTGCTGCAGGTGCGCGAGATCGCCGACGTGGTGCTGTTCCTGGCTTCCGAGCGCGCGGCCGCGATCACCGGGGAGTCGATCGCGGTGGACGGCGGGATCACCCGCGGAATCTTTCTTTGACGAGCCGAACGGAGACCTTCACATGAACGGAACCATTCTGGTGGGCACGGCGGGCCAGGGCATTCTTCGTAGCGTGGATGACGGCGTCAGCTGGCATCGCCTGGGCCTCAAGGAGGCCATCGAGTTCGACGGCGTGGTGCGCTCGCTCGCGGTCGACCCCGCGGACCCCAGCCGGGTGCTCGCGGGGGCCGATTCGGGCATCTGCCTCAGCACCGACGGCGGCGCGCATTTCCGTCGCGTGGAGTCGCCTGCGAACGGACAAACCGTCTGGTCGCTGGGATTCAGTCCGGTCGACCCGAAGCTGGTGCTCGCCGGCACCGGCGCGCCGTCGCGCGCACGCATGTTCCGTTCCCGGGACGGCGGCGAGAGTTGGGAGAAGCTCGACGTGGAACTTCCCGAATTCTGCTCCGGCGTCCACCGCCCGCGCATCCTGACCGTGGCCTTCCACCCGCAGCGCGCGAACGAAGTCTGGTTCGGCGTCGAGGAGGGCGGAGCCTGGCGCAGTCTCGACGCGGGCACGACCTGGGAGCGCATCGATACCGAGGGCCGGGGCATCAACAACTCGGACATCCACGCCATCGCCATTCTTCCAGCCAACGCCGCCGAGCCGGCTCGGCACCTGGTGGTCACGGTGAACTCGGTGTGCGAGAGCCTGGACGACGCGCGGACCTTTCACCACACGCCCTCCAAGGACCGCTTCGACGGCCTGTACTACACGCGCACGGTGCAACAGCTCGACGCCGTAGGCCAGCAACTGCTGCTGGCGATCGGCGACGGCACGCCGGGAACGCGCACCCGCATCTACCGCTCGGGCGACCGCGGCCGGACCTGGGAGAACACCCTGCTGAACACGGCGCCGAATTCGACCGTCTGGGCCTTCGGCGTGCATGCTAGCGATCCTTCCCTGATCTTCGCGGGCACCAAGTACGGGCACCTGCTGCGATCGACCAACGGCGGCCGCAGCTGGTTCAAGGAATGGCGCGACTTCAGCGAGATCACGGCGCTGGCCTGGACCCCGCATGTCGCCCCGGTGCACGCCCATCCTCAATCGATTCACTGACCAACGGCGGTGACGGCCATGACCGAGCAATCCACCGGGACCGCTCCCCGGATCCGGCGCACCCAGATC
>JAKAFQ010000194.1 GCA_021817875.1 Pseudomonadota bacterium | reverse complement strand
CTGCCACGGCGCCCAGCCCCGGATCCGCAGCCTCCGCGCCCACCGACGGGCCTTCTGCACCCACGGACCATCGGTGAACACCGGCTGAGGAGATCGTCATGAAATACCCCACCGTGATCCTTGCGCTCCTTACCCCGCTCACGCTCACCGGCTGCGCGACCTATCCGCACGTCGATGCGGCGTTCGGTCATGCGTACACCAACATGGTTCGCGCCCAGACGCTCGATCCCCACGATGTCGCGCACCCGCCGGCGTTGGCGCCCGCCGTGGCAGACGGTGAACGGCTCGAGAACGTCCTCAAGGCACACCGCAAGGGTGTGCCCGCGGGTGCGAGCCAAAGCGTGTCGGCCGGGCAGTTCCCGTCCACGAGTCCGTAGATCCGAGAGGCAGGCCCGCTGATGGCGATGCACACATTCAGGACGACACACAGCTGCCCGCGCCCGCAGCGCGGTGCCGCCATGATCCTGATCGTGATCGCCATGCTGGTGCTGATCCTGATGGCGGGACTCGCGCTCGACGTGGGACACATGATGCTCAACAAGGCGCGATTGCAGAACGCCGTGGACGCGGCCGCGCTGTCCGCGGCGAAGACCTACGACCAGACTGCGAGCACCACTCTCGCCACCGGGGCCGCCCTGCAGGCGCTCGGCCTCGATGCCGGCGTGGCCGGCAACCAGGAGCTCGACACCAGTTACCAGGGAGGCGACCTGCAGGTCGCCGTCCAGTACTCGAGCACGCTTCCCCCGTTCACCCCGGGCTCCACCGGCCCCTACGTGAGGGTCATCGCGACCGGATTCAGCTTTCCCACCTGGCTCGCCAGGGTCGCCGGCATCATGCAGCTGCACGTCAATGCTTCCGCAGTGGCCGGACCGAGCCCCACCATCAACACCGCGTGCAACCTCGCGCCCATGCTGGCGTGCGGGCTGCCGCCGGCGCAAGGGGGAGGACTCGCGAACCTGTGGGGTTATCAGGTGAACGCCCCGCAGGTCCTCAAAAGCGCCGCCCCCGGCAGCGCCGCGGTCGGACCGGGAAATTTCCAGCTCCTGCAGCTCGGCGGTACCGGAGGCAATGTCGTGCGGGACAACATGGCCGGCGACTACCAGGCCTGCCTGGTCGGTGGCAATTCGGTGCAGACCGAAACGGGCAACGCCACCGGACCGGTGGCGCAGGGACTCAACACCCGCTTCGGAATCTACACCGGCCCGATGACCATGACGCAGTATCCGCCGGACGTCATCACCACGACGACCGCTCCTCCGGCCCTGAGCGTCGATTCGAGCGACAACATCTGGTGGGGATCCACCGAGATCACGGCCGCCAACATCGACCAGTACCTGTTCAGCTACGACCAGTATCTGGCGGACGAAGGCAATCCGTCCACGTACGACTATTCGCCGGTGAGCTCGGGCGGCCCGGGTGTCTTCAACCGGCGGGTGCTCACGGTGCCGGTGGGCGACTGCACCGGCACGGCCAACGGCAACTCGACGGTGCCTGTCCTGGGCTTCGCCTGCTTCTTCCTCCTGCAGCCGGTTACGCAGCAGGGCACCACCGACTATGTCATTGGGGAATTCGAAGGCAACTGCCAGGTCAACGGCACGCCGGGCCCCTCGCCGGGATCCGGTCCCGGACCCTACGTGATCGAGCTGTATCACGACCCGGGGAGCCCGGACTCATGAGCCGCCGTCCGCCCTGCGCTGCCCCTCGCGCCGCGCGCGGCCTCGCGACGGTGGAGATGGCCATCACCCTGCCTCTGCTGCTGTTTCTGCTGCTCGCCGTGGCGGAGTTCGGCCGCATGATCAGTCAGTACGACGCACTGAACAAGGCCGTGCGTGACGGCGCGCGCTACGCGGCCTCGGTGAGCGCACTCGGCTCGACGGGACTGGTGTCCATCACCCCTTCCCTCCAGAGCGCGGTGGCGAACCTCGTCGCCACCGGCAACGTGAATGGCACCGGCACGCCGCTGCTGCCGGGACTCACGCCGGCCGACGTAAGCGTCTCGGACGCCGGCGGGGGTTATGTCGAGGTGTCGGCGACCTATGTGTACGAACCCATGGTCGGCGCCACGCTGCCCACGTTTGGAATCGGGGGCCCGATTCCGCTCGACGTTCCGTTGACCGCGGCATGCCTGATGAGGGCGCTCTGATGGTGCGACAAGCGCCCACGAGACACTCGCAGCGCGGCGTGACGGCCGTCGAGTTCGCGATCGTGGGCACGGTGCTGTTCATGGTGCTGTTTGGCATCATGGAATTCGCTCGCGCGATGTACGTGGTGAATGTGCTCACCGAGGCGACGAGACGCGGCGCGCGTGTCGCGGCCGTCTGCCCCGTTGGGGATCCGTATCCGGCCGAAGCCGCGGTGTTTGCCGCCGGCGGGCTGAGCAGCCCGGTGATTCCCGGACTGTCCACCGGCAATGTCGAGATCGACTATCTGGATCAGAGCGGCAATGTCATTGCCGATCCGGCCGCCGATTTCGGCTCGATCCGCTACGTGCGCGCAACCATCGTGAATTTTTCCCTGCCCCTGATGATTCCCATGGTCAGCCCGACACTGTCCCTGTCCGGATTCGCCACCACGCTGCCGCGCGAGAGCCTGGGTGTCCCCCGCTCCGGGACGGTGCAGCCCTGTTGAGCTCACGGATCACTCATGGATAACGCCGCCGAACCGAGACTGAGGGTGCTGCTGGTTTCCCGCCGCAAGGATACGCTCGATGCGCTGGAGACCGTGCTGCGAAAGCATCCGGGCGTGCAGCTCGAGCGCAAGCTGGTGGTCAACGGACACGTCGATCCCCTGCACGCGGTGACGAGTCCGCCGGATGCCCTGATCCTGCATCTGGGGCAGACCTGGCGCGCGGAGCTGGAGACTCTCGCGGCCCGTCCGGCCGATCGCCGGCCGGCGCTGATCGTCGTAGGCTCGCCGGTCGAGACCGACGCCATGCGGCTCGCCATGCAGGCGGGCGCGCGTGACCTGCTGCCTCTGCCGCTGTCTGCGGCGGATTTGCTGGCCGCGGTGGATCGCATCGCGCGCGACCTGTGCGCGACGGCGGGCGCCGGCGAGGCCGCAGTCACAGCCTTCGTGAACGCCAAGGGCGGTTGTGGGGCCACCTTCCTCGCCTGCAACGTGGCGCACGCCCTCGCCGTCTCGCGCCGCAGGGTGGCGCTGCTCGATCTCGACCTGCAGTTCGGGGCGATACCGCTCTACTTCGATCTCAATCCCAAGCGCGGGCTGCTGCAGGCGCTCGAGAACGTAGAGGAACTCGACGATACCGCCCTGTCGGCCTATCTGGTCCGCAGCGCAGAGGGCCTGGACATCCTCGGCCAGACCGCGGACGACGCGCTGCCGCTCGCCAGCGGCCCGACCGGCAGGCTGGCCAGCCTGCTGCGGCTCGTCCGCGGCAGCCGCGAGCACGTGATCATCGATCTGCCGAGAAGGATCGATCCCTTCGCCAATCAGGTCATCGAACGGGCCCGGTACGTCGTGCTCGTGGTCCAACAGTCGGTCACGGTGCTGCGCGATGCGACGCGGTTGCTGAAGTATCTGCGCCACGACCTCGGGGTCGGCGAGGAGCGGCTCATCACGGTGATCAACCGGTTCGAGAAGAGCTCGGTCATCTCGCCCGATGACATCCGCCGGACCCTCGGCGGCGGCGAGTTCGTCCTGGTGCCCAATGACTTCCGCGCGGCATCCGAGTGCATCGCCACCGGCCAGCCCCTGCTCGAGCAGTTCCGTGGCGCGGCCATCACCAAGGCCGTGCTCGGCCTGTCCCACCGGATTGCGGGCAGCGTTCCGGATCGACCGGGATTCCTCGCGAGGACGTTTCCGAGCCTGGTCAAGCCGAGGACCTCATGAGCAGCGAATCGCCCCGCCGCGATTTCGAGGCCCGGGCCCGCGGCGCCGAGGAGGCTTCCGAGGAGACCGACGACCGCCTGCGGCCGCTCACGGCCGCCGAGCGCGAGCACAAGGAGCTCGTCTACCAGCGCCTGCTGAAGGTGATGGATCTGTCCCTGATCGGCAGTCTCGCGGATCGGGACGCCCGCCGGCAGATCCGCGAGATCTGCGAGCGGCTGATGAGCGAGGAGCAGGTGCCGCTCGCGCTCGCCTCGCGCCAGCGGGTGGTGCGCCGCATCGAGGACGAAGTGCTCGGCCTCGGGCCGATCGAGCCGCTGCTCGCCGACGCAACCATATCCGACATCCTGGTCAACGGACCGAACCAGGTGTACATCGAGCGGCGCGGACGGCTCGAGCTGACCGACGTCCGCTTCAACAGCGACGCCCACCTGCTCAACATCATCGATCGCATCGTGTCGGCCGTCGGCCGCCGCATCGACGAGTCTTCCCCCATGGTCGATGCGCGCCTGAAGGACGGCTCGCGCGTGAATGCGATCATCCCGCCGCTCGCCCTCGATGGACCTGCGCTCTCGATCCGCCGCTTCGGCGTCGAGCTGCTCTCGATCGAGGATCTGATCCGCCTGGGCTCGCTGACGCAGCAACTGGCGGAGGTGATGAGCGCCGTGGTGCGCGCCCGGCTCAACGTGCTGGTCTCCGGCGGGACCGGGGCCGGCAAGACCACGCTGCTGAACCTGCTCTCCGGGTTCATTCCTCCCACCGAGCGCATCGTCACCATCGAGGACTCCGCCGAGCTGCAGCTGCGCCAGCCGCACGTGGTGCGCCTCGAAACCCGCCCCCCCAACATCGAGGGTCGCGGAGCGGTGAGCCAGCGCGATCTGGTGCGCAACAGCCTGCGCATGCGTCCCGATCGCATCGTCATCGGCGAGGTGCGCGGCGGCGAGGCGCTCGACATGCTGCAGGCGATGAACACCGGACACGACGGCTCGCTCACCACCATTCATGCCAACACGCCGCGCGATGCGCTCGGCAGAGTCGAGAACATGGTGTCGATGACCGGCATCAGCTTTCCGGTCCAGGCGCTTCGCGCCCAGATCTCCTCGGCGATCGACATCATCATCCAGATCGAGCGGCACGAGGACGGCAGGCGGCGCCTGGTCAGCCTGCAGGAAATCAACGGCATGGAGGGCGAGATCATCACCACGTCGGAGATCTTCCGGTTCGACCGCCAGGGGCTCGATGCAGACGGCAACGTGATCGGGGAGATCGTCTCCACGGGCATCGTGCCGGGGTTCCTCAGGCGCCTGCGCGAGCGCGGCATCGAGCTGGCGCGCGAGATCTTCTACCCGCCCTCGGAGCGTTCACCGGGAAGGAGATGAGCGATGAGCGGTATCTGGATCTTCATGGGCCTGGTGTTCCTCGCGGTGTTCCTGGCGCTGCAGGGACTGGCCGTCCCCGTGTTCGGCGAGAATCGCCGTGTGCACAAGCGCCTGAAGGCGCGCCTCGCGGCGGTCAACGCCACCGGCGGGGCGGCACAGGCGCAGACGCTGGTGCGGGAGAAATACCTGAAGCGGTTGACGCCGCTCGAGCAGAGGCTCGAGAGCCTTCCGGGCATGGAGACGCTGGCGCGGCTCATCGAGCAGAGCGGCCGCTCGATGCCGGCCTACCGGCTCGCCTTCGCGGCGCTGGCGCTCGCGCTGGCCACGGCGGCCGGCACGTGGCTGGCGACACGCCTGTGGTACTTCGCGCTGCTGTTCGCGGCGGCGGCCTTCGCGCTGCCGCTTCTGCGGATGCTGCATCTGCGCAACCAGCGGACGGCCCGATTCGAGGCGCAGCTGCCCGAGGCGCTCGACGTCATCAAGCGCGGCTTGCGCGCCGGACATCCGTTCACGCAGTGTCTGAAGCTCATCGCCGAGGACATGGACGAGCCGATCAGCCGGGAGTTCGATGCCGTGTTCACGGAGGTGCGCTACGGAGGCGACCTTCGCACCGCGTTGCTCGCCATGCTGGAGCGCATTCCGAGCGTCTCCCTGGTGGCGTTCGTGACCGCCGTACTGCTGCAGAAGGAGACCGGAGGCAACCTGGCCGAGACGCTCGAGCGCATCAGCGCGGTGATCCGCGGGCGCTTCAAGCTGTACCGGCACATCCGTACGCTCTCGGCCGAAGGCCGGCTCTCGGCCTGGATTCTGCTGCTCGTGCCGCTGATGTTGTTTGCGGCGATCTGGTTCACCAGCCCCGGTTACCTGCCGACGCTGCTGCACAACCCCGACGGGCCGCCGATGATCGCCGCCGCGTGCGTGCTCGCCGTGATCGGCATGATCTGGATCCGGCACATCATCCGTATCGTCGTCTGATCGGGAGCGCCCATGACCGCCTCGCTGACCCGCCTCACCTGGCTCGCCCATGGGTCGATTGCGCAGCTCGCGTTCATTGTGCTCGCGGCAGCCGCCGTTTTCGCCTTTTCCCTGGGCCTGCTCGCGCTGATCAACGCCGCCGCCCATCCGGTGCGGCGCCGGCTCGACCAGATGGGGCTCGCCGGTCCGGCGCGCAACCAGGAGGCCTTGATCGGGCGTCTCGTGTCGATCGGCGGCCGTCTGCTGCCGCGCAGGAAAAAAGAGCGCTCCCGCGTCAGCCAGCTGTTGATGCACGCCGGCCTGCGCTCGACGAACGCGCTGCCGATCTTCTACGCCGTCAAGACACTGCTCATCGTCGGACTGCCGCTCGCGGTGTTCCTCGCTTCGCCGCTGTTGCCCACCCTGGCGCCGCGCAGACTGCTCTTCTACGCCGCCGCGGCAGCGGTCATCGGCATCCTGGCCCCGAGCCTTTGGCTCGATCGGCGCGTCCTCAAGCGACAGCGCGCCTTGCGCGCCGGTTTTCCGGATGCCCTCGACCTGCTGGTCGTCTGCGTCGAAGCCGGTCTCGGTCTGGCTCCCGCCCTGCAGCGGGTCGCCGACGAGATCACCGTCAGCCACCCCGAGCTCGGCGAGGAGCTCGCGCTCGTCAATGCCGAGATGCGCGCGGGCGTCGAGCGCACCGCAGCGCTGAAGAATCTCGCCGAGCGCAGCGGCCTGGCCGATATCCGCGGACTCGTCGCGCTGTTGGTGCAGACCATGCGCTTCGGAACCAGCATCGCCGATGCGCTGCGGGTCTATTCGGAGGAGTTCCGCGACAAGCGCAAGCAGGCCGCCGAGGAACAGGCCGCCAAGATCGGCACCAAGATGATCTTCCCGCTGGTCTTTTGTCTGTTCCCCTCGTTCTTTCTGGTGGCCATCGGTCCTGCGGTGCTGCGTCTGATCGCCGCATTCCACTTTCTGCTGCACCGCTGAGGCGGCGCGCATCCGCCGCTGCGCCCGGGCCGACGGGCCGGGCCTTGAATTTAGATTCAGTCCAGGTGTACGGCCACCACCTCGCCAGGGCCGATCCCGTGGCGATCGTGGACATCGCGCGCAGGGCGCGTTGAGGAGGTCATCGTGAACGAATTATGTAAACACACACCCGGTGTGCAGGCCCAATCGGCTCCGCGGATGCGCCGCAAGTCAGTGCGCCCCGCTCGACCACGCGAAAACCCGCTTAGATC
>JAKAFQ010000193.1 GCA_021817875.1 Pseudomonadota bacterium | reverse complement strand
GCATGCTGGCTACGAACCCCTTGCGCGCATTGCCACGCGGATATGCGACATACACCGAAGCGGATGAGCGCGAGACCGTCGCGCGCGGCGGGCGGGCGAAGACGGACACTGAACGCGACCGGCGAATGACAGCGGAGGAAGAAAAGGCGATCCGCGCGGTGCTCATCACGGGGCGGCGCCAGTCGCCGGAGTCGACGGCCGGGCGGGCACTGGTGCTCAAACACCGCGCGGCTCTGGCGCTATTGTTTGACTTGGCACTCGAAACGGCGATGCGGATGCGCGAGCTGTTCACGCTGGTGGCGGACCAAGTGGACATCGAGCGTCGCACGATCTTCCTCGATCGCACGAAGAACGGAAGTAAGCGCCAGGTGCCCTTGAGTTCCGTGGCGCTCGGCGCACTGACGCCGTGGCTCGAGGAGCGCGCGGACTCAGCGCTCCTATTCCCCTGGTGTGCGGACGTGGGCGATGCGCGCACGGTTCGAAAAACAACGGCGCTGCTGTCGCGGCAGTGGGCACGTGTCTTCGAGGCGGCCGGCTGCCCCGACTTGCACTTTCACGACCTTCGCCATGAAGCGACCTCGAGGCTGTACGAGCGCACCACGTTATCGGATGCGCAGATCGCAAAGATCACGGGTCACAAAGATCCGCGGATGCTCATGCGTTACGCGAATCTTCGGGCCTCGGACCTCGCCGCCCGACTTTGGTAGAAAGCCCGGCGCGGGTTTCGTAGGGAGCAAGATCAGGCAGTTCCCGGCGCGGCCGACCCTTCCGCGGCTCCCCGTCCGTCGTGACGTCAATCTGCGGCGCGGAAGATTCGCAAGAGCGGCGACGGGCGGCGGCCTGCTGGCGAGCGGTGTGGGCGATGTATGCCAGAACATCCGAACGCAACAGTACCCAATGCTTCCGGTTGAGGGAGAGTGCGGGGATCTCGCCCCGCTCGCACAAGGTGCGCAGTGCCTCCCGCCCAATGTGCAAGAGCGCGGCGGCCTCGATGAGCCCGATCGTCTCAGGCTGTGGGCGAGTTTCTTCGGCGGTCATGAGGACCCCGCAAGACCCTGGTCCCGAGCGATATTGATCCTCGCCATCTGCGCGCTGTCGCCACCCCGGTCCGGGTGATGGAGCGCCGCCAGGCGGCGGTATGCGGCATCAATTTCCCCGCCTGTCGCGTTCTCTGCGATGCCGAGCACCTGCCACCATTGCTCGGGCGCGGGCAGTGCGACGAATCCAGTGAATGCGCGGTCGAGAATCTCCGCGCCGCCGTGGCGCTCGATCGCGCGCATGGCCTCGAGAGTGGCCGCGATCGCGGCCAGGTTGTCGGCGACCCGGTCGTAGCGGTCGATCGCCATGCAGCGGGTGGCTTTGCCCTTGAGCCAGTAGACGGCGACCCCGGGGTCGGTGACCGTGCGATCCGACCGCGGCAGGCCGTCGAGGCGCGTCGGAATGTCTGTGGAGATCACGAGATCATCCCGCTTCACGCCGAGGCGCTCGAGTTCGAGCAGCACGCGCTGGATCCCGTCCATCACCGAAAGCACTCGGCCAGAGGTCGAGAACTTCGCGCGTGAGCGCTGGTAGGATTGCTTGCGTGGCCAGCCCTGCGGCCACGTGAGCGGATATGCCTCGATGGCCTCGCGCATGGGGCGTGCTCAGGCCACCAGCCGCGCCGCATGCGGAGCGAGCATCGCGAGAAGGGTACCGATGGGCGCGAGCAGGGCCCATGCGAAGGGGATGTCATCGTCGAAGGGCATGTCCGGGCGGCTCGCTGGCCCGCGGCTTTCCGCTGGGGGGGACGGCCGGTCCGGGCCAGCCTGAGAGGTGCCGCCGCGCCCGCCGAGCATCTGCAGGTCGTTCACGACAATCTCGGTGCTGTAGCGGTCGTGGCCGTCGCGGTCCTGCCACTTGCGAGTGCGCAGCCGGCCTTCCACGTAAACCGGCGCGCCTTTGCGCAGGTACTGACCGGCGATGTCGGCGAGCCGGCCGAAGAGGGCGAGGCGGTGCCACTCGGTGCGCTCCTGCTGCTCTCCGGTGTTCTTATCCCGCCACTGTTCATTGGTGGCGAGACTCAGGTTCGCGACGCTCGAGCCGGAAGGCATTGAGCGCACATCCGGGTCTTGCCCGAGGTGGCCGACCAGGATCACTTTGTTCACGCCGCGCATGGTCAGACTCCGTCAAAAATGAGACCGTTCAAAAGTTCTCCCCCGCCCGGGCCCTGCGGGCTGCACAGCCCGCACTGCGTGCCGTGCCGAGCCGCGCCGGCATGGGCCTTGGTCAAATAGCGCTCAACCAGCCGCCGCAGGTGACTCTCGTCACCATCGGCGACCTGTACCCCGAGATGGGGGTCCACGATCTGTGTCGCCTCGCTTTTCTTGATGCCGAGCACGTCCATCATCGGGGGGTCCGAACCATCGTCCGTGACGAGCAGGAAGCACGTCACCGGGTTCTTCTGGCCCTCTCGGTCGAGCCGCCAGAGGATCTGTTGGTGGATGCCGGGGGACCAGTCGAGTTCTCCGAGGATCACGACGGACGAGCGGTGCTGAAGCCCGTCGACGCCTGCGCCTGAGCGCAGCGACATGATGAGGATGTCCGTATCGCCGTCGAGGAACCGCCGCTTCTCCGCTTCCTTGCGCGCCGCGGTCTCGGAGCCGGTGTACATTGCGGGCTTGAGGTCTGCGAGCGCCTCGAGCCAGAGTCGATACACTTCGCGATGCCAGCCGACGAGCAGCACCGGCTCGCCGGCCTCCACCATGAGCCGGGCAAACTGCGCGACGGTTTTGGCCTTGGCGATCCCGGTGGCCTGGCGGACCATGATGTCGAGCTCGCGGGCCGCCTGGCCGCGCTCAACGAAGCTGCCGGTGGTGGCACGAATGGCGAGCTGCTGCGCGAGCGCTTCGACGGACTCGACGGTCTTGGCGTCATAGTCGATGGTTTCGACGATGATCGAGGTCTTCGGTAGCTGCTGCCCGACGTCGCTCTTCAATCGGCGGATGAGCGCGTGCTGCTCGCGCAGGTATGTGCCGAGGGCCTTCGGGTCCTTGATGTGCCCGCCCCGGCCAGGTTGGCGATTGACCCATTCGCGCTCGAAGTCCGTCCATCCGCCGAGGACTGCATCGTCGATGAACTGCATGACGTTCCACATCTCGACGCCGTAGTTGTAGATGGGCGTGGCGGTGAGCCCGAGGCGGTACGTGACCCCCTGGGAGAGAAGGAACGCCGCGGCACCTTTCTGCGTACCCTTGCCGGTGCGCAGGCTCTGCGGCTCGTCATACACAGCAGCCTTGAAGAAACCCCCGTGCGACTTGAAGAACTGGATCCACCCGCCGATCTGACTCACGCGAAAGACGTACACGTCGGCGGGCGGTAGGTTGTACGGCGAGCCCTTCTTGATCAGGTGGACCGAGAGCGCCGTGAAGGCGGTGATCTTGTCCGCCCACTGTTGCTGCATGTGGGCATCGCAGACGACGGCGGCGGGCAGCGTGCCCGGCGTACTCGCGAGGAATCCCGCCGCGGTGTAGGTCTTGCCGAGTCCGCCCTCGTCGCCCAAGAGGAGGCTCTTGCGCTTGCGCAGTACCTCGATCGCTTGTGCCTGGTAGTCGCGGATCCGCTGTCCGGGCCTCACGCCGTCGATGGATGTGGCGCGATAGTCGGGCAGCAGAATGCGTTCGAGTTCGGCCTGCTCGTGATTCCACCCGCGCCGACCGGTCTCGAGCACGTGGCGGTCCTCGGCCGTCATGGCGAGCGGATAGCGCAGGGTGAACCACTCGAGGTCTGCGGCGTGGATCAGATCGTTCGGCAGATGGAACGGGCCGGCCGAGTTCTTCGGCACGCGGGGGAAGAGATGCTTGAAGCGGATCGCGACGTGCGGCTCCAAGTCGGCAATCTCCCAACGTCCCTGCGCGCGGCGCTCGTCGTCGATGAGCCGCAGCGTTCCATAGGTCCGGGCCTGCGCCGGACTCGGTCCGGTTCGCTGGCACCTACTGTGGCGGTCATGGACCGCAAGGGGCACCGGTGGCGCTTCCTCGAGCACCAATGGAAGAATTCTGCTCACAGCAGCCACCCCTTGGAGAGGGACACGGCATACACGGGCTTGCCGCCGATCTCGGCGGGCAGCCCCATGCTGAGATTCGAGGCGAGGATGATGGCGGCGACTTCCGGGTGCCGCGCATACCGCTCGATCTGGCGATAGGTGTCGATCTTGCGCGGCCCGCCGCCCCGTCCCTTGAGCTTGCACTCGACTGCGATCCACTGGGTGAGTTCGCGGGGGCAGGGGATCAGGAAGTCGGGGATGTCTTCGTTCGAGAGTCGGTGCTCGCGCTCGAATGGGATGCCGGCGGACTCGAGGGCGACGGCGATTCCATACTGCATTGCCTTCTCGGACGACAGATCGACGCGGGCGAGCGCGATTCTCTTCACGATGAGCACAGGAGAGCAGAGTTCCGCGGACGACTGTTCGCCGAGCCACCCGGCCGCGTGAGTTACTGATCTTGAGCCGCGATCCACTGTTGCACCTCCCGCGACGCCGCGATGTACTCGGAACTCGGCGTCTTCGTGATCTCCTGAACTGGCCGATAGGTCGCCCAAATGCGATCCTGCAGCCGTTTCGGTAGGCTGAACCAGTGGGTCTTGCAACCCCACATCGCGGGCGGGACTTCTTTGTCACAAACTGGCCAATGGCAGGTGTGGCGTGTCGTGGCGCTCTGTGCATGAATCTCGAACCGACCATCCTTACCGACGGAAACGGTTGCCTCGACGCCGTGCGCGCGCAAAATTCCACGCACGCGGCCGCAGCCTTCCTCGGTGGCGTAGTAGCGGACTGCGCGCTTCTTTTCAGTCACGGCTTTCTCCGCGATCCGTGGCTGCTGAATCTTTTGACCAAGAGCGGGACTCCAAGAATCCGTCCAGAGTGTGGTGCTCAGCAGCGTAAGCGCTCATTTCTTTGGCGGCCTGCGCGCTGGTCACGCGATCGGCCAGGATGGCCGTCCGGAGCCGTTTCTGTAGCTCCGTCGGCTCAACCCCCTCCAGTCGGTGGATCGCATCGACCTGTGCGAACACAGCACGCTGGTTTTCAGTCATGCTGCCGCCTCCCGAGCCTGATCAGTCACGTTGGCTCGCACGAGGGCCTCGGCCACCGCCGGCGGAACCGCATTGCCGATCATCCAGACCTGATCGGTCTTGCTGAGTGGCTTGCCTTCATAGATCGGGTCCAGGACGTACTCATCCGGAAAGCTCGTTGCCCGAGCAAGCTCGCGCGGAGTCAGCATCCGCATCCCAATATCAACGATGGCGTAGGGTTCCCCATGCACCGTCACCAGGCCGAAGCGATCCTTGGTGGTGATGGTGTCGAGCGGTCGCTCGATGCGCGGGTCCTGATCTGTTCCGTAATATTTCAGCAAAAAGGCGCGCACTTCGCCGAAGTGAAAACCCTGGGCGCTGACCGTCTGCAGCGGCTGATCAGCCGGCTGCCCGATATTGTCGCCGCGCAGCTTCACGACGTGCGAGGCGACCAGGTGGTGGTGATCCTGAGTCGTGATGGTGGATACGGGCCACGTCATCGGATGGCCGTCATTCTCGTGCCCTCCGTAGTGCCGCGCCAGAAACGCCGCCACGACGGCGCCCTGCGAGCCGTGAGCGGTGATCGTTGGATAGGGACGTTCGATGTCCCGGACCCTCGGCTCTTGGCCCTGGCGCTCTCCGTTGCGAGTATTGATGAGGGCGGGGGAAACAAGAGCGAGTTCGCCGCGATGCGCCGCAGTGATCGTCGGAGCCGGTTCCGCGAGCGGGTGTAGGCGCCGATCGCCGTGGTGTGTCAGCGGCACAATGAAGGGCTGCGGAGCCTCCACGACGTACCGCATGACCCCTCGGGCGATGCGCCGCAGCGTAGCCTCCGCGAGTGGTCTCTTTCGCGTGAAAATCGACGGGCATGGAATCGACCAGTCGATGCACTCGGCTGCCGTCCGATAGGGCTGCGCCCCGATCCATGGCCCGTGAGAGGCCGCAGGAAAGACAATCTCGTCCCCATCGCACCGAGCGATCACGAAGAGGCGCTTGCGACTCGTGGGCGCGCCGTAGTCGCACGCCCGGAGTTCGCGCATGTCGACCTGGTAGCCGAGATTCTCAAGCTGCCGATGCCAGCGCCGGAATGTCATGCCACGACGTGCTGGATCCGGCCGGCCATCGTCACCCAGCGGCCCCCAATCGGCGAATTCCTCCACGTTCTCAAGCATGATGACCCGCGGCCGGCGCTCCTTCGCCCAGCGGATCACGGTCCAGGCGAGGCCGCGCACCCGGCGAGCCCGATTCCGATCACGGAACGGTTTGCCGCCACGCGCCTTGGAATGATAGGTGCAGTCGGGACTGAACCAGCCAAGACCCACCGGACGCCCGGGGCCGACGTGACGCGGATCCAGGTCCCGGATGTCCTCGCGCAGGTGTAGCGTGCGGGGATGATTCGCGAGGTGAACCGCGAGCGCTTTGGCGTTGTGGTTGATGGCGATGTCCACCGGTCGGCCGAGGGCGGTCTCGATCCCGGTCGATGCGCCGCCGCCGCAGGCGAAGTTGTCGACTACGATCTCTCTCGCGTGCGTCACGAGCGCACCTCTTCAAGGTGACCCCGCGGATACCCGCACAAGATACGGCCGATCATCGTGATATCGTGGTTCATAGTGCGATTAGCCTCCGTTCCAATGCAGTCGCTGATTGTTCGGCACCCGTCCGATGTATCGCTGGTATGCCGCAATCCAGTCATGGGCGAGTGCGCGTTGCGCAGTGGCTAAGCGAAGCCCGCGGTGGCACACCAGCCAATGCAGTCGACCCTCGAGACGGTCTTTCGCGTAGCTGCCCCATCCTCCGACGACATCATGGGGTTGCGGCCAGAGGTTCTCCGGGCTCGTCGGCGAGCCCCCGAGAGACAGAGCGACGAGGTGATCCTCTTCATAATCACGGAGCCAGCGGTCCCGGTACCCGTATTCGCGAATCTGAGCGCGCTTCAGTCGCTCGGTGTAGCGCTCCGGCGGCCGGATGCTCTGCGAATAGCCCCGGACGCAAATTGTCTGGTCAATGTCGGACTGCGTGACCGCCGGATTCAAAGCACCGGGAGTGAGACGGGGATTCGGCAGCGCATCGCGCAGCGGATGCGGGGCGGCGGCGCGGCGACGGGTCTCGTAATGAGAGTACCGCGGGGAACGATGCCACCAGGCGGTGGCTGTTGCGGCCGTGGCGGTGGCCGACGGGTGACCGAGGGCGGAGCAGGCGAGGGCAAGTGACAGAACGGTCAGCGGTGAGGGTCGGTGAACTGGAAACACTCGTGAGCCTCCACCGTCCCCCGAGGCGGCGATGCCGGATCAGGGGAAGGTTTTATCTTATGCCAAGTGTATGGCATGCCAGACATTCGTGTCAAGTGACATGCGCCTCAAATTGTACGGAGAAATGCTCGATTCAGG
>JAKAFQ010000192.1 GCA_021817875.1 Pseudomonadota bacterium | reverse complement strand
CGACGCGGACGGTCAGAAGTTGGTGGGGCGGCTGATCGATGAGCATCTGGCGGCCGGAGGCCTCGCGGTCGCCGCGGTTCACCATGAGCTCATCGTGTCCGGCGCGGGTCTGCGGCGGCTGGAGCTGCGGCATGGATAATGTCGTGGCGAGCGAGACGCAGACGGCCTTCGCGCCGGGCAGCGCCGCGGAGGTGCCCTCGGCGTTCGCCGTGGCGCGCCTGATGCTCGTGCGGGATCTGCAGCTCGCCTTCCGCAAGGCCAGCCAGCTGGTGCAGCCGCTCGCATTTTTCGCCATGGTCACCACGCTGTTTCCGCTGGCGGTCTCCCCGGCGCTGTCGCAGTTGCGCCGGATCGCCCCGGGTGTGGTGTGGGCCGCGGCTTTGCTATCCTCCCTCCTGGCGCTGGAGTTTCTGTTCCGCGATGATTCGCAGGATGGCACGCTCGAGCAGTTCGCGCTCTCGGGCCGCTCGCTCACCGGTCTGCTCGCGGCCAAGACCGCCGCGCACTGGCTGTTGACCGGACTGCCGCTCGCGCTGATGGCTCCGCTCGCGGGCGTGGCCCTCGGGGTGCAGGAGGCGGCACTGCCGGGGATTCTGGCGTCGGTGACGGTCGGGACCGTGACGCTCAGCCTGATCGGGGCGGTGGGCGCGGCGCTCACCCTCGGGGTGCGCCGTTCCGGGGCGCTGCTGTCGCTGTTGACGCTGCCGCTGGCCATCCCGGTGCTGATCTTCGGCGCCCGCGCCACGGAGCTCGCCATCCGGGGCGAGCCCTATGGCGCGCCGCTGACGCTGCTCGGCGCGCTGGCCGTGTTTGGCATGACCGTCTCGCCGCTGGCCGCTTCGGCGGCCGTACGCATCAACCTGGAGTGAGGCACAATTGCCCATGGCCTGGACCTGGTTTCACCGACTCGCCTCACCGCCACACGTGTATCGGACCGCCGGGCGCCTCACGCCCTGGTTCGGCTGGCCGGCGGCGCTGCTCATCGTCGCCGGGCTGATCGGCGGGCTGTACCTGGCGCCGCCCGATTACCAGCAGGGTGACGGCTACCGTATCCTCTACGTGCACGCCCCGAGCGCCTGGCTGTCCCTGATGGTCTATACGATGATGGCGGTGGCGGGGGGCATCGGACTCATCTGGCGGATGAAAGTGGCGCATGCCGTGGCTGCGGCCTGTGCGCCCATCGGGGCCTCGTTCACGCTCGCGGCGCTCGTCACCGGGTCGCTGTGGGGCAAGCCGATGTGGGGGACCTACTGGCAGTGGGACCCCCGGCTCACCTCGGAACTGATCCTGTTCTTCCTGTACCTCGGCTACATGGGCCTGCGGGCGGCATTCGAGGACGTGCAGCGAGCCGACCGCATCAGTGCCGTGCTCGCCGTCGTCGGGGTCATCAACGTGCCCATCATTCATTATTCGGTCGTGTGGTGGAACTCTTTGCACCAGGGGCCGTCGGTGATGTATCTCGGTAAACCGACCATGCCGCCCTCGATGCTCGTGCCGCTGCTGATCATGTTCGTCGGCTTCACGCTGTTCTTCGGCGCGGTGCTGATGATGCGGCTGCGCGCCGAGGTGCTCTACCGCGAGCGGGCGGCCAAATGGGTGCAGGAGGTGGTTCGGACATGAGTTCCTTCGGCTCCTTTGCCGCGTTCCTCGATATGGGCGGCTACGCCCGTTTCGTCTGGCCCGCCTATGCGCTCACGCTGGCGGTCATGGGTCTCAATCTGTTCTGGGCCAAGCGGCTCCTCAGCCGCTCGCACCAGGCGGCGCGGCACCGGCTTGCCATCGAGGCCGAGACCCGCTTTGCCGAGGAGGCGTCCACATGACCCCACGCCGCCGCCGCCTGGTATTGGTGCTGGGCATCCTCACCGGAGTGTCGATTGCCGGCGGCCTGGCGTTGAGCGCCTTCCGCCAGAACGTCACCTTCTATTTCGTGCCGACGCAGGTGGTCGATGGCAAGGTGCATCCCGGGGAGTCCTTCCGCATGGGCGGGCTCGTCGCCAAGGGAAGCGTCTACCGCAAGCCCGGCAGCCTCGAGGTGCACTTCACGGTCACCGACCTCAAGCACCAGGTGCCGGTGATCTACACCGGGGTGCTGCCGGATCTGTTCCGCGAGAATGCCGGGGTGATCGTGCACGGCAAGATGCTGCCCGACGGGGTGTTCCTCGCCGACCAGGTGCTCGCCAAGCACGATCAGTACTATCGCCCGCCGGGCATCCACCAGAAGTGGGGCATCGATCACGGTGACCCGCGCGACCCGGCGCTGTACACCCCGAGGTTGCCATCGGCCGCGCAGGTGGCGGCAAACTCCCGGAGCGTGCAGTGATCCCCGAACTCGGTCATTTCGCCCTGATCCTCGCGATGCTGCTCGCGGCACTGCAGGCGTTCTTCGGGATCGCCGGACCGGCGCTCAAGCGTGAGCGCTGGACGGCGGCCGTGACGCCGGCCGTCGCGGGACAGGTCGTCATGGTGAGCACCGCGATGGCGTGCCTGGTGGCCTCGTTCGTCGCCAACGACTTCTCAGTGGTCTACGTGGTGCAGAACTCCAACTCCGCGCTGCCGGTGTTCTATCGGGTCGCGGCAGTGTGGGGCGCGCACGCCGGCTCGCTGCTGCTGTGGATCTTCCTGCTCGGCTGCTGGACGGTGGCCGCGGCCATCGGCACCGCGAAGCTGCCGCGGGACTTCGCTGCGAGGGTGCTCGGGGTCCTGGGCACGATCAGTCTCGGTTTCCTGCTGTACACCATCATCACGTCCGATCCGTTCCTGCGGGTCAATCCGCCGTGGCCGGACGGGCAGGGCCTCAACCCCATCCTGCAGGATCCGGGCCTCGCCGCCCATCCGCCCATCCTCTATACGGGCTACGTAGGGCTTGCCGTCGCCTTCGCATTTGCCGGAGCGGCGTTGCTCGAGGGCCGCCTCGATCGGGAGTGGGCGCGCTGGACGCGGCCGTGGACCACGGCGGCGTGGGCGTTTCTCACCTGCGGCATCGCGTTGGGGAGCTGGTGGGCCTATTACACCCTCGGCTGGGGCGGATTCTGGTTCTGGGATCCGGTGGAAAACGCCTCATTCATGCCCTGGCTGGTCGGCACGGCGCTCATCCACTCGCTCGCCGTCACGGAAAAGCGCGGCCTGTTCAAGAGCTGGACGCTGCTGCTGGCGGTGCTCGGGTTCTCGCTCAGCCTGCTCGGGACCTTTCTGGTGCGCTCGGGGGTGCTCATCTCGGTGCACTCCTTCGCGGCGAGTCCGGGGCGCGGGGAGTTCATCCTGACCTTCCTCGTCATCATGATCGGCGCGGCGCTGGCGCTGTACGCGTGGCGGGCCCCGCTGCTGAAATCGGAAGCCGGCTTCGAGCTCACCGCGCGCGAGTCCTTCCTGCTGTTCAACAACATCCTGCTGGTGACCGCCTGCGGCACCGTGCTCGTCGGGGAGCTCGCGCCCATCGTGTACACGGCGCTCGGCCTCGGCAAGCTTTCGGTGGGACCGCCGTATTTCAATCCGACGTTCCTGCTCTCGATGCTGCCGTTGCTCGCGCTGGTGGCGCTGGGCGTGCACTCACGCTGGAAGCGCGGCGGGTTCGGTGTGCGCAGTCGCACGCTGCTGCTCACCCTCGCGGTCGCGGTGGTGGTCGGCTGCGCGGTGGTGTTCGGCGTGTTCACCGGTGGCGGGCTGCTGGCGGTGACCGGCATGACACTCGGCACCTGGATCGTGCTGTCCTCGCTCATCGATCCCCTCGACCGGCTGCGCAGGCGCATTGCCATTCCGCGCTCGGTGCTCGGCATGACGATCGCGCACATCGGCCTCGGCATCTTCGTGTTCAGCCTCACCGCGGTGCAGGGTTTCACCATCGAGCACGACGTGGCGCTCGCCAACGGAGGGGTATCCCAGGCCGGCCCGTACACGTTCCAGTTCCAGGGCGTCAATCGCCTGCAGGGGTCCGATTACGGCGGCGTCAGCGCCACGGTGCTCGTGACCCGGCACGGTCAGCCGGTGGCGGTGATGCACCCGGAGAAACGCGATTACTGGGTGCAGCACATCGTGACGACACACTCGGCGATCCGCATGTACGACGGCAGCAACATCCTGGTGGCGCTCGGGCAGGACCTCGGGGACGGGCGCTGGAGCATGCGGCTGCAGGTGCGCCCGCTGGTGACCTTCATCTGGATCGGCGCGCTCATCATGGCCGCGGGCGGCCTGCTCGCGATCTCTGACCGCCGCTACCGTATCGTCGCCGAGACGGCGAGCGAGCCGGCCGACGCCACTGCACGCGGGACGGCCACATGAACCGTTACCTCATCCCCCTCGCGGTGTTCGCCGGGCTGGTGGTCGTGCTCGCCATCGGCATTGTCGATTCTCCGCGGAAGGACCTGGTTCCCTCGCCGCTCATCGGCAAGCCGGCGCCGCAGTTCGCGCTGCCGAGCCTGATGGATCCGGCGCACGAGGTGACCTCGCAGCAGCTGCGCGGCCACTGGTACCTGTTCAACGTGTGGGGCACCTGGTGCGTCTCGTGCCGGATGGAGCATCCCGAGCTGGTGCAGATTGCCCGCACCGGGCGGGTGCCGATCATCGGGCTCGACTGGAAGGACAGTCGCGCCGATGCGCTCGCCTTCCTCAAGGAGGAGGGCGATCCGTATCAGCGCATCGCGGTGGACCGCCAGGGAAACGAAGCGATCCGCTGGGGCGTGTACGGCGCGCCGGAAACCTTCCTGGTGAACCCCCAGGGCATCATCGTGTACAAGTACATCGGCCCGATCACGCCGCGCGCCTGGACGCAGGACATCCTGCCGCACCTGCCGCCACAGACGGCCTCGAGGTCTTAAGATGCGCGCCAGCCCCAGCCTGTTAGCGAGAGCCCTGCTGCCGGCGCTGCTGCTGCTCGCGCCGGTGGCGCTCGCCATCGCCCCGACGCGAATGCCGACGCCGCAGCTCGAGGCGCGGTATGAGCGGCTGATCCACGGCTTCCGCTGCATGCAGTGTCAGGACGAGTCGCTCGCGAACTCGCCGGTGAGCCTCGCGGCCGACATGCGCCGCCAGATCCGGGTCATGCTGCTCGCGGGAGATTCGGATCAGCAGATCCGCAAGTTTTTCGTGTCCCGGTATGGTTATTTCATCCTGTTCAAGCCTCCGTTCGTCGCCCGCACCGCCTGGTTGTGGCTCGCTCCCGGGGTGCTGCTGCTGATCGGGGCGGCCGCCGCGGTTCAGGTCATCCGCCGGCGGGCGGTCATGGTGATCCACGATGACGAAGAGCCCTTGGACGACACCTTGTCGCGGGAAAAGCGCAGCTGATGGTCATATTCATCCTTCTCGCCACGGTGCTGGTCATCGTCGGCGTCGCCTTGGTCGTGGTTCCGTTGGTGAGGCCGCTGCGCTCGCAGCTGCCGCCGGCACGCTGGACGGCGCTCGCCGTGTGTGCGCTGCTCGCGGCTGGCTCGGCGGGGCTTTACGTGAAGCTCAGCAACTGGAACTGGAGCCAATCCCCCGGCGTCGACTCGCCCGAGTCCATGGTGGAGCGGTTGATCCATCAACTGAACCGACACCCCGCCAACCTCGACGGCTGGCTGATGCTCGGCCGCTCCTACGTCGTGTTGCAGGAGTACCCGCTCGCGGTGCGCGCCTTCCAACGGGCGGACGAGGTGGCGCACGGCAGCAGCGCGCCGGCGCTGGTCGGGGAGGCCGAGGCAATGATCATGATCCGGGAGTCCTCCCTCGATGGACGGGCCGGTGCGCTCATCGAGCGGGCGCTCACCCTGGACCCGAGTTCTCCCAAGGCGCTGTTCTTCGGGGCGGCCGCGGCGTTGCGCCGGGGGAATCTCGTGCTGGCCAGGACCCGCTTCAGCAAACTGCTGGCCATGAATCCTCCGGTCAACGTCCAGGTGGTGCTGAAACACGAAATTGCGGGGATCAATAGCAAACTTGCGGCGAACGCGGCGCCAAAAACGGCGAAAATTCAAAAACCAGCCGGACACTGAGCGCCCGGACGGACCACGGATGGTGCGGGAACAGGAACCCTCGGGAGGCAAGCGGAGTCTGAATCTCTTGCGGTCAGCGCCGCAGAGGTTTATCACTGTTTCCGTGTTCCCGATGGAGGAGAACGCTCATGATTCAGCCAATTCATGAGGGACCGCAGTCCCGCAAGGGCATCCCCAGCCGCGGATTCGCGTCCATGAGCCAGGAACGGCAGCGGCAGATCGCCAGCATGGGTGGTAAGGCAGTACCCGACAGCAAGCGAAGCTTTTCCCAGAACCGCCAGCTGGCCGCCGAGGCGGGCCGCAAGGGTGGCCAGAGCGTGCCGGATGCGAAGCGCAGCTTCTCGCAGAACCGGCGCCTGGCGGCCGAAGCGGGCCGCAAGGGTGGCCAGAGCGTGCCCGATGAGAAGCGCAGCTTTTCGCAGAACCGGCGCCTGGCGGCCGAGGCGGGCCGCAAGGGTGGCCAGGCGAGCCACCACGTTGCGGCCACGGAGCGGGACTGACGACCGACGGGTCACCTCCGGTGTGGGGTCTCGGCCCAGGTTGCCCGAGCGGCTTCCCTTGACCGGAAGGAAGGTGGGAAGCGCGGCTCGGGCGCACTGCGGGTAGAGGCTTCCCGGAGCGCTCGGCCATTCACGCGCCGTTGACCGGCACGGGTTGGCGTACTATCGTTGCATCCTGACTAGGGGAGCCCCGCCAAGGGGCTGAGAGGCCGACGGCGCGCGCAGGCGCGGCGCGGCGACCCTTTGAACCTGATCCAGTTCATGCTGGCGTAGGGAAAGTTCCGGACTGTTCCTTTCTCGCGGCGTGGCTGGGTCTCCTGCGGTTGATCCGCTCAAGGAGCCTCCACGATGAATGAACTGCCGGGACCGAATCCTGACGCGCCTCAGCGCGGCCTCCGAAATGGCGCGGGCAAGACCCATGATGGGTCAAGCCCTGCCGTTCCCCGGGTCGTCGCCCGCTCGTTGCCCGCTTCGCACAAGATTTTCGTGCCGGGCACGCTGCACGGCGACGTGCGGGTGCCGATGCGCCAGATCTCGCTGCACCCCTCGAGCGCAGAGCCGCCGCTGACGGTCTACGACTCTTCGGGCCCGTATACCGATCCCGAGGCGCGGATCGACATCGAACGGGGCCTCGCGCCGCTGCGCGAGCGCTGGATCCGCGAGCGCGCGGACGTCGAGGAAAGCGATGGCCGGCCGCGACGCCTCGAGGATGACGGAGCGGTGGGCGAAGGGGTGTCCGCCCCGCCGTTTCCCACCATCCGCCGGCCGCTGCGCGCGCGCGCCGGACACGCGGTGACCCAGCTCGCCTACGCCCGCGCCGGGATCATCACCCCGGAGATGGAATTCATCGCCATCCGGGAGAACCTCGGGCGAGCGGCGCAGCCGCCGGGTGCGCGTGACGGCAACGATTGGGGCGCCGACATTCCGTCCTGCGTGACCCCGGAGTTCGTGCGCGCCGAGGTGGCCGCGGGCCGCGCCATCATTCCGGCGAACATCAATCACCCGGAATCCGA
>JAKAFQ010000191.1 GCA_021817875.1 Pseudomonadota bacterium | reverse complement strand
CGGCACCACCCCGAGCTTCTGGTGACCCCACATGTGGGTGCCCAGGCGGCCGAATCCGGCCTGCACTTCATCGGCGATGAACAGTCCTCCGGCGTCGCGAACGTGCTCGAGCGCCCGGGGCATGAAGCCCGGCGGCACCGTCGGCAACCCTTCGCTCGAGAAGCAGGTACAGAAGATCAGCCCGGCGAATCTCACCCCGGCGCTGCTGAACGACTCTATGGCACGGCGCACATCCTCGGCGTAACGGCTGGCCAGCTGCTCGTCGCTCGCGCCCTGGCGGTCGCGATAAGGATCCATGACCGGCACCACGCGCACATTCGGACCACGCTTGATCTCTGGGGTGAACAGCGAGCTCACCTGCCACACCGCAGCCGTATTGCCGTGATAGGCGTGCGCGGTGGCGATGATACCCATGCCGCCGCTGCACTCCCGGGCGATCCTGAGCGCCAGCTCGTTCGCCTCACTGCCCGTGCAGCAGAACATCACCCGTGAAAGACTCGAATCGAAATGGCCCAGCAGCCGCTCCGCATAGGCGACGATGTGCTCGTCCAGATAGCGCGTGTGGGTATTCAGGGCCGCCGCCTGCCGGCACAGCGCGGCGACCACGCGCGGATGGCAGTGCCCGACGTGCGGCACATTGTTGTACGCGTCGAGATACCGCCGGCCATCCGCATCGTAAACCCATACCCCCTCGCCACGGACCAGATGCAGTGGCCGGTCATAGAAAAGCGGCGACCGCGAGCCGAGCACGCGATAGCGGCGCTGGAGGAGTGAATCGACGTCTGTCATGACCTGTTCCTTTCGCAGGAAGGCGTGTTGCAGCAGTTCCCGGGCCGCGCCTGCCGCCCGGCGGGACCGCGCCGGCGCACGCCACGCGGGTCCGGCCCGTGAGGCAAAACGCCTTTGCCGCGGCGGGGATGCCGCGCAAGCTTACACTGCCGTATCGGGTCGACGCTGACCTCGAACGCGCCGGCACGCCGGCTCGCACCCGCTGGCGCAACGCAGCGACAGTGAGTGCGGGCGGCATACCGACCGCTGCCATCGCCACGGCTCAGTGACCCTGGCCGACCCCGCCACCTGCGGCCAGGCCCCGCTTCCACCCGCGAAATCCCCGGCGATGACCCTCGCACTCCCGAGCGCGACGACAGTCTGACGCGTCATGCGATGAGGCACCCCTTTTCAGTGCAGCGCCGGCCTTTGCACGGCTGACGCATGTCCCGAAAGGCTCACTTTTGCGTCGCCGTCCACGTCACGCACATCGCCTGAGGGCACACAGCGCTCTGTCGTGGTCTGCGTATGTTCGCTGCGCCACTGCGTGCAGGTCAACCTCGACGCGCCGCCACGTTCATCACTTCCCCCTTGAAGTGCCAACCAACGTAGTATAAGTTTAGGGAAGATATTGGTCAACTGTGCAGCAATGGACGAGTGACCAGCTTTTGAACGATCCGGGTTCGGCGGGTAATGGCGTGCACCGAAGGGTTGCACATCGAACCGCAGCGAATTATGCCCGGAATCGCACCGGGTCGGGGACCCGAACGATGGAGCAGGCACTATCATCACTCGATGATCGACATTCCAAAACTAAAGATACGCGAACGTACGGGCGTCTACGCCCCGGGGAAGGCACGGATCACCCAGATCCTGTCGACGGCACTGGACATCCTGGTCCAGGAAGGCCACGCGGCGGTGACACTGCGTGAGATTGCCCGCCGCTGCGGGATCCGCGTCGGGGCGGTCAGCTACTACTACGAGAGCCGCAGCGCGCTGATCCGCGACCTGCTGGATTCGGCGGTCGCACCGTACTACGAGATCTTCGGCACGCTGGTGCATGATGCGCGGTATTCGCCCGAGGAGCGGCTCGAGCGCCTGATCCGCCTGAACCTCCGCGATCTGCAGACGGAAAAGACCAGCAAGTTCTTTCCCGAACTGTGGGTGATGGCCAATCGCGATCCGTTCGCCTCAGCCCTCGTGGAAGACATTTACGCGCGCCAGCGGACTGCATTCGAGCACGTCATCGCCGAATTGAACCCGCGCCTCGGCAAACACGAGCTGAAGCTGCTGGCGCTGTTCGTGTCGTCCGCTCAGGAAGGTCTGACGATGTTCGTCGGCTATCGGAAGCCCTGGTCCGACTCCCTGCCCGCCGTCGAGAACATTGCCGTGCAGGGTCTGGTGAATCTCGTCAAGTCCATCGGCAACGAGGACGTCCGTCGCGCCGTTCCTTCACTCGAGGACTTGCGGGCGCCCGCGACTCCCGCCTCGGCCAGACGGCGCACGCGCGCAACGCACAAATGAACGGCGCGGATCATGACGCCAGCGTCGGATGCAGGGCGGATGTGGCCGCTCCCGACGCTCGCCAGTCCTGCGGGCGACGAGCACTGTGACCCCGCGACGTGTCTTCAATCGAAGTCGGGAGAGGTAACGTGTCGTCGTCCAACACCGCTGCGGAAACGCAGGACCCGCGTCTGCATGATCTGGCCCGCCGGGCCGTGGCTCTCTGGGACCTCGAGGTCGAGTCCCTCGAGCCGATCAAGGTGCGTGAGAATGCCGTATACGGCGTCCGCAGCCGTGACGGCAGGCGGGCGGTGCTGCGGATTCACCGGCATGGGTACCACTCCAACGAAGCGTTGCGCTCCGAATTCGAGTGGATGGAGGCGCTGCGGCACGCCGGAATCAGCGTACCTCGGCCGCTCCCGTCGCGGGCGGGGCGCAGCTTCGAGGAGCTCGAGACTGCGAACACTCCGGCTGCGCGCCAGGTGGACGTGCTCGAGTGGCTCGACGGCGTACACCTCGGCTCCATCGAGCAGGGCATCTCGGCTGAAGCCGGCTCCGTGGAAGCCGCGTATCGGGCCATCGGCGAAGTGGCCGCACGGATCCACAATCAGGCGGCGGCCTGGCCCCGGCCCAGCGGCTTCGTACGGCATGCCTGGGATCTCGGCGGACTGGTCGGCGGCCGTCCGTTCTGGGGCCCCTTCTGGCAGCTGCAGTCACTGTCGGCGTCGCAGCGGACGCTGATGGAAACCGTCCGCGCACGCCTGCAGCGGGATCTGGAGGAATTTGGTTCCGGCCCCGATCGTTTTGGCCTGATACACGCCGATCTCGTGCCGGAGAACGTCCTCATGAACGGCAGCCGGCTCAGCGTCATCGACTTCGACGACGCGGGCTTTGGCTGGCACCTGTTCGAGATCGCAACGACGCTCTATTTCATCCGTCAGGAACGCTACTACGCCCGCGCCCTGGATGCTGTGGTCGCCGGCTACCGCGCACACCGCGCGCTGCCCGATTCGCACCTCGAGCGCCTGCCGGCATTCCTGGCTGCCCGCGGCACCACCTACCTCGGCTGGGTCGACAGCCGCCGCGGAGAGCGGGCGGCACAAGAGCTCGCGCCCCAGGTCATCGAGCTCGCCATGTCGGCGGCGGAGGAGTATCTGTCCAGTCCCGGATGATCGACGTCCGCGTCGATTCCGCATCACGTCCCCACGATGAGTGCATCGCCTCCGGCCACGCCCGGGCTCGAGCGGCCGGCCGCCACTGTGCTCACGGCAACTTCGATGTCCGTGATCATGGCGGTGACTGCGCGGCCGCGCACCGAAGGCGTACCGTCGCGCGCACAGCGTACAGACGCGGGAAATTCCCAGGGCGTCCATGTCGCGCCGCCGTTCTGCAGCAGCGAGCGCACCGCATCGGTGTCTCGTGGGTTCCCTTCGTCAGCTCACCGGGGCGTTGTAGTAGCTCTCGAGCACCACCGGACTTTCCGGCAAGGTCGATCCGCCGTCCACCACGATCGTCTGACCGGTGATGTACGCGGCCGCATCCGACGCCAGGAACAGCATGGCATTGGCAATGTCGGCCGGCCGGCCCAGCTTGCCGAGCGGAATTTGCCTCGCCATCTCAGCGATTGCCTCGTCGCCCCCAAGCGCCTGCATGGCGGGCGTCAGGATGTAACCTGGCTCGACACCGTTCACCGTAATACCCTGACGCGCAAACTCCAGTGCGGCGGTACGGATCAGCCCGTTCAGACCACTTTTGGATGCCGCATAGTGCGCCGTGCCGGGCATGGCGACATTCGGACCGGTCACGGAAGACGTAAACAGAAAGCGGCCACCGCCCTGTTTGCGCAGATGCGGCGCCGCCTCGCGAATGAACCAGAAACCCGCCTTGAGATTGACCGCCAGCGTCCGCTCGAGATCCTCATCCGTAAGCTCCTCGATCGAACGGATGGGGTAAACGGCCGCATTGTGGACCACGATGTCGAGCCGGCCAAATCGCTCCACCGTCTGAGCAACCACCCGCCGCACCTGATCCACTTCGCCCACGTCGGTCTGACTGAACCAGGCGGTCCCGCCCTCGCGGCAGATCGCCTGAGCGACCGAGGCGCCGTTACCGGCGCTGCGCGTCGCGACCACCACCTTGGCGCCGGAACGCGCGAAAATCCGCGCGATTCCCTCACCGATCCCCTGGCCCGCGCCGGTTACGATTGCGACTTTCTCTGACAGGTCAACTTGCATGAACGCACCTTTCAATGTGCCGACGCCTGGCCGGATGCGCGGCAACCGCCGCAGCACCGTGGCCGATGCTCGTCAATCGACGCAGCCGGCATACGAGCTCTTCTCGTACCTCACCGTCGTCATCGGAATGCGTAACTGACATCGATGCCGGCGGTCAGCGGCTGGCTGACCACATAACGCGAATACGCCGTGTCCTGCAGGGATAACTGCGGCTGCGGATCGATCAGCACGATATTGTTCGTGAGGTTGTTCACGAACAGCGCCGCCGACCAGTGGTCGCCGCCACTGCGCTCCCCTCTGATTCCGAAGCGGAAGTTGGCTATGCCGTAGCCTGGCATATGCACCAGGAGCTGACGCATGGTGAGCAACGTGGCCGTCACGCCGAAGGGCAGATCCGTCCGGCTGCCCGTGTAGTCCTCTTCGAACGAACCAAACAGGGACAGATCATTACCCAGATAGTGCTTCCATCCCAGGATGGCCGATCCCGAGAACTGCGGCGTATCCGGGATCCGCAACCCGGTTGGATAGCCGGCGATCGCGGTGCTGTGGATGAACCTGGCGTCGACGTAGCTCGCGTTCAGCGACAGCTCGAACCCTCCGGGGAGCAGGGTCTCCAGCTGACCCTCGACGCCCTTGATTCGCGCGTCACCCCCATTTACGGTCAGACCCCAGCCTGCGACATTGGTGGGCACCTGGGGATGGTACCAATTCTCCAGGTATCCATCGAGATTCACGATCAGTCGGTGGTGGAGAAACACCGACTTCTCGCCGAGTTCGTAACTCCACAACGAGTCCGAGCCGTAGCTCAGCGGTGCCCTGAGGAATATATTGGGATTACAGCTGGCCGTGAGCAATACCTTTTCCTGCAGCCCACATTCATTGGCCACTTCCGGGGCAAACAGCGGGTTGGTGGTGCTGGCCGGCACGACCGGCACCGGCCCGGTCGTCACCGTGGCCCCGCCGAGACGAAAGCCCTTGTCGATCCTCGCGTAGATCATCTGGTCCCGGTCGATGTTGTACGTCAGGGTGAAACTCGGAACCGTGCCACTGGCCGCAATCGAAGTGCCGAAGTTGAACGGTACGTTGTTCCCCTCTATTCCCAGCGCGCTGAACGCGCCGTGGCCGGTGCCCATTTGACTCAGACTGTAATGGTAGTGGCGAAATCCGGCGGCCACCGCAAAGTGCGGCGAGAGCCGCCAGAGCACATGGCCGTATACCGCGTTCTGGATCATGTTCTCGGGCACGCTGGCGACGAAGAAATTCGGCCCCCCGAGGATCGGGCTCGCCTGTGGGCCGATGGAAGATATGTCGTCTTCGGAATAAAGGTCCTGGTAGAAATAGCCCGCCACCCATTGAACCGGTCCGGGAGCGGTGGAGGTGAGACGAAATTCATCGGAGATCTGCCGGGA
This sequence comes from Pseudomonadota bacterium, assembly GCA_021817875.1. The sequence continues at coordinate 1,577 of JAKAFQ010000191.1, read as the reverse complement.
ATAGTCCTGCTCGAGATTGCTGGAGCCCCTGACACTCTGACAAGGCCCGATTCCGCCCGCGGCCGCGTCGTACACCGGGATGCCGATTGCGCCGGCGATCATTTCCGTGCAGTCCTGCATCATGATGAAGTTCCGGTGCCAGAATCCGGTCGCCGAGGTCACCGAGAACGTCGGAAACTGATACACCGCCTTCAGGCTGCCGAAACTCAGGCTGTCGGTCTGCGGCTCCGGCGAGCTGTAGATCTCCCAGTGCGCGAGGATCGCCGGTGTTGCAGGGTGGGTCGGCAGTCCGTTCACGTCAGTGGCCGGCGGAGCACCCTGTTCGACCAGCTGGTACATCGCCATCGGCTCGATCGTGAGATTCTTCACCGGTTTCCACAGGAACTCGACGCGTGTCGAGTCGATCTGCGTCGTGTTCACGCCTGTCAGGTTTTCCTGCAGCGGTGCGCTGTAGAAATTGCTCGGACGGCTCAGATTGGGATACTGCCCGGAATCCACGGCAACCGCTCCGTCCTGTATCACGCGCCGTCCGACCCAGCCGCTGTCGTTGGTAAAGGATCCGACGATGCGTACTGCCGCCGTGCGGCCGAGCGGCAGGTTCATCATGCCGTTTTCCTGGTGATTGATGCCTCCCCCGGAGATGGTATCCGACAGCACCTCCTCCGTGCTGGCCGAGAACGCGCCGAGCTGCGGCCTGTTGGGCAGCACCCGGATGGTTCCGCCCATGGAACTCGAGCCGTAGAGCGTGCCCTGCGGTCCACGCAGGACTTCGACCCGACGTACGTCATACAGGCCGAGGTTCATCAGGTTCTTGCCGAACTGGGAGCCCATGGCCGTCGACAGCGGTATTTCCCCGAAATACATGCCCACCATAGAGGAGTTCCCGCCCTGGGAGTTCAGTCCCCGGATCTCATACTCCTCTTCTCCCGGCCCACCGGAGTTTCGCACCGCAATGCCGGGCACCGAGCGCACCAGACTGTCCACGTTCAAAAGGCCCCTGGATGCGATCTGAGAGGACGTGACCGCGGTGATGCTGATCGGGGTCGTCTCAACCGTGGTCCGCTCCCGGGTCGCGGTCACGACGATTTCCGCGAGTCCAATCGGTGCCGCCGCCCCGACTGCAGGATCAGCCGCGGACGCCGCATTGGCGCCGACTGTCCCGAGGGCGACTGCCACGGCCCACACCAGTTGTGCTTTTCGAATCATGGACTTGGCTCCCAAACGTTCTGATTATGAATTCCCAGCCTCATTGCGCAGCGCCACGCGACGAGCCTGTGTCGCTCGATTCGCACCAGGGGCATATCGCGTCCCCTTTCGCCCTTTGCATGGCGACGCTGTCTGCCGCAGGCAGTACCCCCTGGTTCAGCCCGCAGGATTCACCATGGCCCGCCGGTGACTTCGGACAAAAAAATGCACCAGGGACACCGCCAGACCGACCACACACCACGTCAACACCGCCGGCCGCGACTGGTAGCAGGCTGCGGCGACGGTCAAAGCGAGCACCATGCCGAGCGGAGCCATCACCGGTCCGCCGACGGCGCGGTACGGCCGTGTCAGGTCCGGTTCACGGTAACGCA
>JAKAFQ010000190.1 GCA_021817875.1 Pseudomonadota bacterium | reverse complement strand
ATGTGCGTGCCTCGGCCGGCACGCTCTCGCTGTTCGGTTCGCGCAAGGTTCTCGAGGTGCGTCTGCCCACCGGGCGGCCGGGCGTTTCGGGCGGCGCAACCCTGGTCGCACTGCTCGAGCGGCGCGACCCCGATACGCTGATCCTCATCCTGACCCCACGCCTGGACCGGGAGATGCAGGCGGCGCAATGGGTGAAGGTCCTCGACGCCTGCGGTGCCTGGGTGCAGGTCTGGCCCGTGGACCCCGACAGGCTGGTGGCCTGGCTGCGCGGGCGCTGCCGGCGCGCCGGGCTCGACCTGACGGATGAGGCGCTCGAGCTGCTCGCCGAGCGCACCGAAGGGAACCTCCTCGCCGCGCACCAGGAGCTCGAGAAGCTGCGCCTGCTCGCCTCGGGTGAGCGCATCGGGGCCGACGCGGTGCTCAGCGGCGTCGCCGACAGCGCCCGTTTCGATGTCTTCCGGCTGTCCGAGGCGGTGCTCGAGGGCGAGCCCGGGCGCGCCCTGCGGGTGCTCTCGGGCCTGCGGGCCGAAGGCACCGAGGCCACGCTGGTGCTGTGGGCCTTGAACAAGGCACTGCGTGACCTGTGGGGCGCGATCACGCGGCCGGCCGGCGCGTCCCGGGGCTGGCAGCGCCGCAGTGCGGCGCTCGACAAGGCCGTCCGCCGCGCCCCCGGGCTGTCTTTCCAGGCCCTGTCGCTGCGCGTGGCGCGCGCCGACCGGATGATCAAGGGGCGCCTGCGCGGCGACCCCTGGGACGAGATGGCGCTGCTCGCGGCCGACCTGTGCGGGCGGGGCGCGTTTGCGGCGCCCGGATCCATGTTCAAATAGCCCAGCGAGCCGTGCTTCCCGGCACGGTAATGACTCAGGCGTTTCATGCAACCACCCATTGGCCTGTTCGGCGGAACGTTCGATCCCATTCATTACGGGCACCTGCGCACCGCGTTCGAGCTGTGGCAGCTGCTGCGTCTGGCGGAAGTCCGTTTCCTGCCTGCCGGCAACCCGCCGCATCGGGAGAAGCCGCTCGCCGCAGCCGAGCTGCGGGTGCGCATGGTCCGGGCCGCGGTCAGCGGCCAGCCGGCCTTCACCGTCGATGAGCGCGAGACGCGCCGTACCGGCGTGTCCTACTCCGTCGATACCCTGGCGGAGCTGCGCGCGGAATATCCCGACCGGTCGCTGTGCCTGCTGCTGGGCATGGATGCCTTTCTCGGACTGCCGCACTGGTATCGCTGGCATGAGCTGCTCGACCTGGCCCACATCGTGGTCGCGCACCGTCCGGGCTGGAAAGCCCCCACCATGGGGCCCCTGGGTGAGGTCATGGTGGACCATGGGACCGGAGCCATCCGCGATCTGCACGAGCAGACCGCCGGGCGGATCTACGTGCATGCCGTCACCCAGCTCGAGATTTCCTCCACCGAGCTCAGACAGCTCATCGTCTCGGGTCGCGATCCGTGCTATCTCGTTCCCGACGAGGTACGGCAGATTCTGCTCGAGACCGGGTGCTATTCTCGCCTCCCATGAGCACCCGCACCGTCGCCCGCCGGGGCAAGGCCGCATCCGTCCGGGAAACCGCGCGAACCGCGCGTCTCCTGCAAGCCATCACCGCTGCACTCGAGGACATGAAGGCCGTCAATGTCAAGGTGATCGATGTCCGCGGCCTGACCGATGTCGCGGACACTCTCATTGTGGCCTCCGGTACTTCCGACCGGCATGTGCGCTCGATTGCCGAGCGGATCATCGAGCAGGCCAAGACGAGCGGCATGAGACCGCTCGGCACCGAGGGCGAGCGCGAAGGCGAGTGGGTCCTGGTCGACCTGCAGGACATCGTGGTCCACGTGATGCTGCCGCGCGTGCGCGAGTTCTACGCGCTCGAGCGCCTGTGGGACGCCGGCACCACCCAGGGCGCGTCCGAAGCGAGCGCACACGCCGGGCATTCATCGTAACCGCCGGGACCGATGCGGTTGCGGCTGATCGCGGTCGGCACACGTCCACCCCCGTGGGTGCGTCAGGCCTATGAGGAGTACGTTCGTCGCCTCGGTGCGCGTCTGAAGGTCACCCTGGTGGAGATCGAGCCCGGGCCGCGCACGGCCGGGCAGAGTGTGCGCAGGGCCATCGAGACCGAGGCCCGCAAAATGCTCCTCCAGGTGCGGATCGGGGAGTTCGTGGTCGCGCTCGACGAGCATGGCACAGAGCTGACGACCCTGGCCTTCTCGCAGTGGCTGGAGGGGCGGATGCGTTCCGGTGTGGACGTGGCCTTTCTGATCGGTGGCCCGGATGGCTTCGCGCCCGAGGTGCTCACGCGCGCCGACCTCACCCTGTCCCTGTCCCGGCTGACGCTGCCGCATGCCCTGGTGCGCGTGCTGCTCGCCGAGCAGCTGTACCGGGCCCTTAGCATCCTGAGCCATCACCCGTATCATCGGGACTGATGAGCGCCCCGCCCACCCCCGTACTGTGCCTCGCTTCCGCGTCGCCGCGCCGGCGTGACCTGTTGTGGCAGATCGGCGTACCGCACTCGGCCGTCGCGGCGCGGGTGGACGAGAGCCGCCTGCCGGGGGAGTCCCCGGAGGACTATGTCGAACGGGTAGCCCTGGAAAAGGCGATGACCGTTCGCAGCGGCGGCGAGCGCCTGCCCGTTCTTGCCGCGGACACGGCGGTCGTTCTGGACGACAGGGTGTTCGGCAAGCCGGCGGATCGTGCGGATGCGCTCGCCATGCTCGGGAAGCTTTCGGGGCGGGCGCATCAGGTGCTGACTGCCGTGGTGCTCGCGACCGATCGGAGCGTCGATCTGTGCGTCAGCGCGAGCACGGTGCGTCTGTGCGACCTGACGGCTGCGGAGCGGGAAGCGTACTGGCAGACGGGCGAGCCGCGCGACAAGGCGGGCGCATACGCCATCCAGGGATACGGCGCGGTGTTCATCGAGTCGCTGACCGGCAGCTATTCCGGTGTGGTGGGCCTGCCGCTGGCGGAGACGGCCCGCCTGCTGCGCGCCGCCGGCATCGGGTGCTGGCAGGGCATGCGCCCTTGATCGAAATCCTGATCAACGTCGGGGCGCGCGAAACCCGGGCCGCGCTCACCGAGGACGGGATCGTCCAGGAGATCTTCATCGAGCGCGCGAGCCGCCGCAGGCTGGTGAGCAGCGTATACAAGGGACGGGTGACGCGCGTGCTGCCCGGCATGCAGGCCGCATTCATCGACATCGGCCTGCAGCGGACCGCCTTCCTGCATGCCGCCGACATCGTCGGGCCGCCGCTCGATGAGGCGGAATTACCGCTCGAGCCGCCGAGCGAGGCGGACATACGCCGCCTGGTCAGCCCCGGTGACGAGCTGCTGGTGCAGGTGATCAAGGATCCGATCGGTTCCAAGGGAGCCCGCCTGACGACCTTCGTCACCCTGCCGGCACGCTTTCTGGTGTACATGCCGCGAGGCGAGGGCATCGGCGTGTCGGCGAAGATCGAGGAGGAGACCGAGCGAGGGCGTCTGAAATCCCTGGTCGCCGGGCTGCGCGCCGCTGGCACGGCTCAGCCCGAACGCGCCGGCGGCTACATTCTGCGCACCGCCGCGCAGGGTGTTTCCGCCGAGAGCCTGCGCCAGGACATGAGTTATCTCGACAAGCTCTGGCAGCACGTCCGGCGGCGCGCGGCCGAAATGCCCCCCGGAAGCATGATTCACGAGGACCTGCCGCTCACGCTTCGCCTGTTGCGCGACGAGCTGTCTCGTGGGGTCAGCCGGGTGCTGGTCGATTCGGCAGCCGAATTCGGGCGCATGCGCGCATTCGCCGCGGAATTCATGCCCGAGACGGCCGTGCGCATCGAGCAGTACCCGGGGCCGCGGCCGATCTTCGACCTGCACGGCATCGAGGACGAAATCGCCCGCGCGCTCGAGCGCAAGGTGATGCTCAAGTCAGGCGGTCACCTGGTCATCGATCAGACGGAGGCGATGACGACGATCGATGTCAACACCGGCGGCTACGTCGGTCATCGCAACCTGGAGGAGACCAGCTACCGCACCAACCTCGAGGCGGCCGAGGCGATCGGCCGGCAGCTGCGGCTGCGCAACCTCGGCGGTATCATCATCATCGATTTCATCGACATGCACACCGAAGCCCATCGCCGCCAGGTGCTCACCGCGCTCGAGCGCTCCTTCGCCGGCGACCGTGCCCAGACACGCATCGTCAATCTCTCGCCGCTCGGACTGGTCGAGATGACCCGCAAGCGTACCCGCGAGAGCCTCGCCCACCTGCTGTGCGAGCCGTGCCCCGCCTGCGAGGGTCGCGGCTACGTCAAGACCGCCGAGACCGTCTGCAACGAGATCTTCCGGGAAATTCTGCGCCAGGAGCGCTCCGGAAGCGAACTGCTGGTCCTCGCCCACCCGAGTGTCGTGGATCGCATGCTGGACGCCGAATCGGCCGCTCTGGCGCAGATTCAAGCCGGAATCGGACGTTCCATCCGCCTGCAGGTCGAGACGCTCTATGGAGTGGACCAGTTTGATGTCGTCGCGACGTGAGGCATTGCCGCCTCGAACAGGGTAGTCTTTCAGGTATGGGCGTTGTCGCTGCCATCCAGATGACCTCCGGGCCGGACGTGGGCGCGAACCTTGCCGATGCGCGCGTTCTGCTCGAGGAGGCTGCCGCGCGTGATGCGCAGCTCGCCGCGCTGCCGGAGAACTTTGCGTTCATGGGCCTGCGCGATGTCGACAAACGCGGTGTGGCCGAGTCCGACGGCAGCGGCGCCGTGCAGGATTTTCTCGCGGAAACCGCCCAGCGCCTCGGGCTGTGGATCGTGGCTGGCACGGTGCCGCTGCGTGGCGCGTCCGATGGTCGCGTGGCGGCGGCCTGCCTGGTGTACGACGAGCACGGTGAGCGGCGAGCGCGTTATGACAAGATTCACTTGTTCGATGTGCAGGTTCCCGGGCGGGCGGAGAGTTATCGCGAGTCCGCTCACATCGCCCCCGGTGTGACCCCCGTTGTGCTCGACACGCCGGTGGGCCGTCTCGGTCTGACGGTATGCTACGACGTGCGTTTCCCTGAACTGTTCCGCCAGCTGAGCGCCGCCGGGGCGCAACTGTTCAGTGTGCCGTCCGCGTTTACCGAACCCACGGGGCGCGCGCACTGGGAGACCCTGGTGCGCGCGCGCGCCATCGAGAATCTGTGCGCGCTGATCGCTCCTGCGCAGTCCGGATTCCATCCCAACGGCCGCGAGACCCATGGCGACTCGCTCATCGTGGATCACTGGGGCCGGATTCTCGCACGCCTGCCGCGCGGCCGCGGCTGCATCACGGCGCGGATCGAGCTCGAGCAGCTCGCGCGCGACCGCCACAGCTTTCCTGCGCTCGCGCACCGAGTGCTGCCATAACCGACACATGGATATTCGCATGACCGACCCGGCTCAAGACCCGCTGACCCTGGCAAGAGACCTCATCCTGCGGCCGAGCGGCCTCGATGGGCGCCTGGAGGGCATCTTCGGCGAGGTGCTGACGCACTCGGTCGATTTCGCGGATCTGTACTTCCAACTCTCGCGCCAGGAGTCCTGGTCGCTCGAAGATGGCATCGTCAAGGACGGCAGCGCCAGCATAGAGCAGGGCGTGGGCGTGCGCGCGCTCGCCGGCGAGAAGACCGGCTTCGCGTATTCCGATGAGATTCTGCTGCCGGCGCTGACGGAGGCGTCGCATGCGGCACGGGCTATCGCTGTCCAGGGTGGCGAGCGCGGCGTCAGTGCCTGGCGGGTGAGGACCGGACACCAGCTCTACCTGCCCGCCGACCCGTTGGTCACGCTCTCGGATCAGGACAAGGTCGCATGGCTCGAGCGGGTGGACCGCGAGGCGCGCAGGATCGATCCGCGCGTGGTGCATGTCACCACGAGCCTGGTGGCCGTGCACGAGGTGATCCTGGTCGCCAACAGCGACGGCGAGCTCGCGGCCGACGTGCGGCCACTGGTGCGATTCAATGTGTCGGTGCTCGTCGAGCACAATGGCCGGCGCGAGCAGGGCTATTGCGGCGCCGGCGGCCGGTACTCGCTCGCCGAGCTGGTCGCGGGCGACAAGCCGCTGCAGCTTGCCCGCGAGGCGGCGCGCCAGGCGCTGGTCAACCTCGAGGCGGTGCCGGCACCGGCCGGCACCATGACCGTGGTGCTGGGGCCCGGCTGGCCCGGCATCCTGCTGCACGAGGCGATCGGTCACGGGCTGGAGGGGGATTTCAACCGCAAGGGGACCTCGGCCTTCGCCAACCGCATCGGCGAACGGGTGGCCGCGCCGGGCTGCACCGTGGTCGATGACGGCACGCTCCCGCGGCGGCGCGGATCGCTCAACATCGATGACGAGGGCACGCCGACCGGGTGCACCACGCTGATCGAGGACGGGATTCTGCGCGGCTACATGCAGGACCGGCTCAATGCGCGCCTCATGGGCCAGCGGCCCACCGGCAACGGCCGGCGCGAATCGTTCGCGCACATGACGCTGCCGCGCATGACCAATACCTACATGCGCGCCGGCCACTACGATCCGGAGGAAATCATCCGCTCGGTCGAGCGCGGCATCTACGCGGTGAATTTCGGCGGCGGCCAGGTCGACATCACCTCGGGAAAGTTCGTGTTCTCGGCGAGCGAGGCTTATGCCATCGAGAATGGCCGGTTGGGCGCGCCCCTGAAGGGCGCCACGCTGATCGGCAACGGTCCGGACGTGCTGACCCGTGTCACCCTGGTCGGCAACGACCTGAAGCTCGACGACGGAGTGGGCACCTGCGGCAAGGACGGACAGAGCGTTCCGGTCGGGGTCGGCCAGCCGACGCTGAAGATCGAGGGGCTGACGGTGGGCGGAACGGCGTAGCCCGCTCGAGAAACCTGGCTGTGTCGCGCCGTCGCGTGGCCGCAGCGCCCACCCTTCCGGGGTGCTCCGATGACGGACGCGGCGTGCGCGAGCCAGCGGGAAGGGTACCTCGCGTCGTGGGACACTCCGCTCGAGGACACGTTCCGGTGCCGATTCGACAGGAGCTTGCAGCAGCATGAACATCGACGAGTTTCGCCGTCTCGGCCACCAGCTGATCGATTGGATCGCCGACTATCGCCGGGATGCCGCCGCCGGGGTCTACCCGGTCATGGCGCCCGTTGCGCCGGGTGAGATGCGCCGGCGTCTGCCGTCTTGCCCCCCGGGCGAACCGGAACCGCTCGAGGAGGCGCTCGCGGACCTGAGTCGCGTGATTCTGCCCGCCTGCACCCACTGGCAGGATCCGCGCTTCTTCGCGTTCTTCCCGTCGAACAGTTCGCTCGCCGCGGTGCTGGGCGACCTCGCCAGCACGGGCCTCGCTCAGCTCGGGCTCAACTGGCAGTCGAGTCCGGCGCTCACTGAGCTCGAAGAGCTGACCCTCGAGTGGCTTCGCCAGATGATGGGCCTGTCTGCGGCCTGGAGCGGCGTGATCCAGGACACCGCTTCGACCGCGACGCTGGTGGCCCTGCTGTGCGCCCGGGAACGCTCGACCGACTACGGCGCCGCCGCGGGCGGCCTGCAGGCGGCCCGCAAGCCGCTCAT
>JAKAFQ010000189.1 GCA_021817875.1 Pseudomonadota bacterium | reverse complement strand
CGGCAAACTGCCGCCCGGCACCCCGGCGCTCACCTATCTGCCCTTGCTGGCGCTCGCGCTGGTGAGGGTGATCGCGCAGTTTCCGCAGTGCAACGCCCACTACGATGCCGACAGAGGCGTGCTCGTGCGTCACCGGGCGGTGCACATCGGGGTGGCCACCCAGACCCCGGAGGGGTTGAAGGTTCCGGTGGTGCGCGATGCGCAGAGTCGCACGCTGTGGGCGCTCGCCGCCGAGATGCGCCGGGTCAGCGAGGCGGCCCGGACGAACCGGGCGACGCGCGAGGAGTTGACCGGCTCGACGATCAGCATGACGAGTCTCGGCAAGCTCGGCGGCATCGCCAGCACGCCGATCATCAACGCGCCCGAGGTCGCCATCATCGGGGTCAATCGCGCCACCGAGCGTCCGGTGGTGCACGAGGGCGCGATCGCGGTGCGGCGCATGATGAACCTGTCGTCCTCGTTCGATCACCGCTTCGTCGACGGCTACGACGCCGCCGCGATGATCCAGGCACTGAAGGAGCTCCTGGAGCACCCTGCGACCCTTTTCATGGGTTAGGGCGCCCCAGAATCTCGGCCTTCACCTCGTCGATCTCGCGGGCCCGCGACGGGCGGGTCTTGGCGCCGGCGCACTTCTCGCGGCGCGGACAGCGGGAGCTGCGCGGGCAGATGATGCGCGCCGGTGATTCCAGCGCGTCCTCTATCCACGCGATGTCGAGCACGTTGGCGACCGCCCGCAGCGCGGCATGGGCGGCCTTCGGGGCGCGTGCCTCCCCGCGGCCGCGCAGACATTCGGCCAGAATGGCTTCGATGGTCTCGTGACTGGCCACTCCATTGGCATCGAGCGCCGGGGCCAGATCGACGCCCACCGACAGCACGTGCGGGTTGCCTGCCATGTCGCGCACGCGGCGCGAGTGGCAGCAGTACAGGAGCGAGCGCTCGCCGTCGCGCAGCACCGAGATCTGCGAGCCGATGTCGTGCTGGCTGTCGATCATGTGGAAAACCGCCCAGTTGGGACAGGGGTCGCTCACCTGCGCCATGTTGCCCCACGGCAGAGGAATGCCGTTGCCCCGATACACGGCGCGCAGGTAACCCGGAGGATAGGCGTCGAAGAAGTGCCAGTAGGGATAAGGCGAGACCTTGGTCATGCGCCGCATGATGACCGCGGGGGTGAGCTCGAGGCGCGTGCCGGCGTCGATCCGGTAGCGCTCGCGCGCCAGGAATCGCCGGAACGGCACCCGCGGGGCGAGCAGTGCGCCGGCGAAGAAACTGCATTCGAAGTCGCGCCAGGCGTGCAGCACGTCCTGGGCATTCATGCCGCCCGTGGCGTGGCCTTCCGGGCTGCCGCCCATCTCCCCGCCGGTGGCATGCGCGGATTTCAAGCCATCGCCTCCGTGCAGCACTTTGTGCGCGATGTGCGCCGCCAGGTCGAACTTCAGCCGCGCCGGGTCGCTCTGCAGGGCGCGGTTGGCGTAGACGTGCCGGGGGGGCTCGAAGAACGAGCGCAGCATGCTGCGCACATCGCGATCCTTGTCCCGGGCGAGCACCGGCTTGCGGTCGAACCAGCGGATCTCCAGACCATGGCGTCGTGTCAGGCGCAGCAGATCCTCGACGTCGAGCGGAAACTTGCGCTCACCCACCTCCTCGGCCGCGCGCTCCAGGTCCGGGAAGTCGTTACGCGACATCTCCTGGTGAGAACGGATGAGCAGGTGGGCAAACTGCCGGCCGCTGGTGCCGGTCTGCTGCAGCAGCTCCGGAATGGCCGCCTGCAGTACGTCCTTCGAGAACAGGAATCCGGGCTCGAGCGGTATCTTCGCCGCGCCGCCCGCCGGCGCCGACACGGCCGGCAGCTCCGACTCGCCGCTTTCATCGAGAAACCAGCCGGGGGGGCGCTGAAAGACCTGCGAAAGCAGCTCCAGCAGCTCGGCCGAGGGGACGCGCTTGCCGCTTTCGATCATGCTGAGGTAGGAGACCGAAGGGGCGTGCCCGGCGTCGCGCTGGATGCAGCGCACCGACAGCTCCTCGAGCGTCAAACCGTTGCGCTTGCGCAGGTCGCGGAGCTTCGCGCCCAGAAAATGTCCCTTGCGCAGCAGTGGTGTCATGGCGGACCTCGGGTGCCGGAGGCGACCGGCTTGCTGTGAAATTAACAGTGTGAAGTTTCTGCCGTCAAATTCTTCACATCAGGGGATTATTCTGGGTCCCGGATCGACGGTACGAGGACCCTGCTCATGAACGCCAGAGCCGATGGTCTCGAGAGGGACGACAGACTGTATTCCCGGGAGCCGGCCGGCTCCCCCGTAGAGATCCTCGGTCATGCCGTCGAGCGCTCCGCGGAGGTGCTGACGCCGCTCGCGATGCAGCTGCTGGCTCACCTGCACCGGCGGTTCAACCCGCGGCGGCTCGAACTGCTGGCCGCCCGCGAGCAGCGCCAGCGCGAGCTTGACGCGGGCGCACTGCCGGATTTCCTGCCGCAGACCGCGCCGGTGCGCTCGGGGAAGTGGCGCGTGGCGCCCGTGCCGGCGGATCTGAGCGACCGGCGCGTCGAAATCACCGGTCCGGTCGAGCGCAAGATGATCATCAACGCCCTGAATGCGCCGGTGTGCTGCTTCATGGCGGACTTCGAGGACTCCTGCACCCCGAGCTGGGCGAACATGGTGCAGGGGCAGGTCAACCTGTGTGACGCCGTCCGGCGCACCATCAGCTATGCCGATCCGGTCAGCGGCCGGCTCTACCGGCTCGGCGAGCGCACCGCGACGCTGATCGTGCGGCCGCGCGGCTGGCATCTTCCGGAAAAGCACGTGCGCATCAGCGGCGAGCCGGTCTCGGCCAGTCTGTTCGATTTCGCACTGTACATGGCCAACAACCACGAGGCGCTGGCGCGCGCCGGCACCGGCCCGTATTTCTACCTGCCGAAGCTCGAGAGCCACCTGGAGGCCAGGCTGTGGAACGATGTGTTCCTCGCGGCGCAGGATGCGCTCGGCATGCCCCGCGGCACCATCAAGGCGACGGTGCTGATCGAGACCGTGCTCGCGGCTTTCGAGATGGACGAGATCCTCTACGAGCTGCGCGAGCACGCGGCGGGCCTGAACTGCGGCCGCTGGGACTACATTTTCAGTTTCATCAAGAAATTCCGTAACCGCCGCGATTTCCTGCTGCCGGATCGCGCCGTGGTGAACATGGAGCGGCCGTTCCTCAAGTCCTACGTCGAGCTGCTCATCCAGACCTGTCACAAGCGCGGCGCGCATGCCATGGGCGGCATGGCCGCCCAGATCCCGGTTCGTGACCGGGCGGCGAACGACCTCGCGATGACGAGCGTGCGCGCCGACAAGCTGCGGGAAGCCCGCGCCGGCCATGACGGCACCTGGATCGCGCACCCGGGGCTTGCCGCGGTGGCACGCGAGGCGTTCGATTCGGTGATGAGCGGTGCGAACCAGCTGGGCGTGGCGCGCGCCGAGGTGCGCGTCAGCCGGGACGAGCTGCTCGCCGTTCCCGAGGGGCAGATCACCGAGGACGGATTGCGCAACAACATCCGGGTGGGCGTGCAGTACCTGGAAGCGTGGCTGCGCGGCAGCGGCTGCGTGCCGCTGTACAACCTGATGGAGGACGCCGCCACGGCGGAGATCTGCCGCGCGCAGTTGTGGCAGTGGCTGCATCACGGCGCACACACCAGCGACGGGATGGCGGTGACCGCTGAGCGGTTCGACCGCCTGCTCGCCGCGGAGCTCGACCGCATTCACGGCGAAGTGGGCTCGGCGAGGCTGCTGAACGGGGTCTTTCCGAGCGCCGCGCGCCTGTTCGAACGGATGATCAAGCAGGACGCTTTCGATGACTTTCTCACCCTTCCCGCTTACGAACTGATCGACTGACGGCCGGAGTACCTTAACATGACACCGATCAAACCCTTACCGACCGCCGATGAACTGCGCCAAGCCTGGCACGAGAGCCCCCGTTGGCGGGGCATCGAGCGCGGCTACCAGCCGCAGGACGTCGTGCGCCTGCGCGGCACCATTCCGCTCGAGCATTCCTGGGCGCGCCTCGCGGCCGAGAAACTCTGGCGCTATCTCAACGAGAAGCCCTTCATCAACGCGCTCGGCGCGCTCACCGGCAACCAGGCCATGCAGCAGGTCAAAGCGGGGCTGGACGCGATCTATCTGTCCGGCTGGCAGGTGGCCGCGGATGCCAACCTGGCCGGACAGATGTATCCGGACCAGTCGCTGTATCCGGCCGATTCGGTGCCGGCGGTGGTGCGGCGCATCAACGCGACCCTGCGCAGAGCCGACGAGGTGCATCACGCCGAAGGCGATGACAGCGTCGACTGGCTGAAGCCGATCGTCGCCGACGCCGAAGCCGGCTTCGGCGGCGTGCTCAATGCCTTCGAGCTGATGAAGCAGATGATCGAGGCAGGCGCGGCCGGCGTGCATTTCGAGGACCAGCTGTCCTCGGCGAAGAAATGCGGCCACATGGGCGGCAAGGTGCTGGTGCCGACTCAGGAAGCGGTCAACAAGCTGATCGCCGCCCGTCTGGCGGCCGACGTGTGCAATGTGCCCACGGTGCTCGTGGCGCGCACGGACGCGGAGTCGGCGAACCTGCTGACCGCGGATGTGGACGAGCGCGACCGGCCGTTCATCGAGACCGACAAGGGGCGCACCGCGGAGGGCTTTTTCTACGTCAAGGCGGGCCTGGAGCAGGCCATCGCGCGCGCCTGCGCGTACGCGCCGTATGCGGACCTGCTGTGGTGCGAGACCGCCAAGCCCGACCTGCAGGAGGCGCGCCATTTCGCCGAAGGCGTGCACCGGCACTTCCCGGGCAAGCTGCTGGCGTACAACTGCTCGCCGTCGTTCAACTGGAAGCGCAAGCTCGACGATGAAACCATCGCGAAGTTCCAGCGCGAACTCGGTGCCATGGGCTACAAGTTCCAGTTCATCACGCTCGCGGGCTTCCATGCGCTCAACTTCTCGATGTTCGACCTGGCGCGCGGCTACAGGCAGCAGCACATGTCGGCCTACGTGGCGCTGCAGCAGGCGGAATTCGCCGCCGAGAAGCACGGCTACAGCGCCACCCGTCACCAGCGGGAGGTGGGCGCCGGCTATTTCGATGAGCTGACGCAGGCCATCACCGGCGGCACCTCGTCCATCACGGCTCTGACGGGCAGCACGGAGGCGCAACAGTTCGGACGCGCCTCGTAAGGTCGGACTGGCGCGACGCGCTGAGCACGGCGGCGGCGGACCGGGAGGGGGATCTTCCGGTCCGCCGCCGCTATACTGAACCGATGCCCGTCGAGCGGCTCTTCCCCACCCTGGTCTATCGCGCCCGCCTGAGGGGCGCCGCTCGTCTCAACGAACGGCTGCTGCGCGAATGCCGGCAGTTGCGCCTGGATGACCGGGCAGGTCGGCGCTGGTCGGCGAAGAACTATCCGGGCGGGTATACCTCGTACGGCTCGGTGTGCCGGCTGCACGATCTGTCGCCGACCTTCGGCGAGCTGCAGCGGGCGCTCGGGCGGCACGTGGCCCTCTTCGCCCGCGCGCTCGATCTCGACCTGACGGGCCGGCAGCTGGCCATGACCGACTGCTGGGTCAACATCATGCCGCGCGGCACGGTGCACAGCCTGCACATCCACCCCTTGTCGACGATCAGTGGCACGTATTACGTCAGCACGCCGCGCGGTTGCCCGGGTCTGAAGGTCGAGGATCCCAGGCTCTCGCGCATGATGGCGGCGCCGCCGCGGCGTAAGGCCGCCAAGCGGGCGAACCAACCGTGGGTCACCCTCCCGGCCGAGGCCGGGAGCGCGGTGCTCTTCGAGAGCTGGCTGCGGCACGAGGTGCCGGCGAATCCGCTCGCGGCCGAGCGGATCAGCATCAGTTTCAACTACAGTTGGTTCTAGCGCCGGGCTCGAGCGTGGCCGCTAGTGCTGATGAGCGCCGTGCGGACCGTGCACGTGTCCGTGTGAGAGTTCTTCCTCGGTCGCCGGACGGACGTCCTCGATCCGCACGTCGAAGTGCAGGCTCTTGCCGGCCAGAGGGTGGTTGCCGTCGAGGGTCACCATGTCGCCGAGCACCTTGGTGACGGTGACGGCTCGCGGCCCTTCGGCGGTCTGCGCCTGCAGGCGCATCCCCGTCTGAACGTCCTTGATGCCGCGCAGCGCGCGCCGCGGCACGCTCTGCACGAGGCGCTCGTCGTACTCGCCATAGCCCTCGGCGGGCGAAACGGTCACCGTGAGCGCATCGCCGACATTCTTCCCGTCGAGTTCCTTCTCGAGGCCGGGGATGATGTTGCCGCGGCCATGCAGGTAGGCGAGGGGCGCCTGCGGCGCGGAGCTGTCGAGCACAGTGCCTGCATCGTCCCTGAGGGTGTAATGAATCGTGACCACGGAATCCGGCGTGACGGGCATCTGGGAGCCTCCGAGTGATCCCGCACAGCCGCCACCGGCGGTTCGCTCAGGGCTGAGCGGCGGGCGGGGCCCGCTGCGGGCCCCGGCGGCGCAGGATAGCACAGCGGCAAGCTGATTTCGCCCCGGTGCCGGGCACGGTCGGGTCGTACCCGCAGTCGATGCGGGTGAAGGGTCGGCGTGCCGGACGCCATCCGCCACATCGCTTCGGGCAGCGCCGCACACCCGCTGGGGAAAATGCCTATCCCCAAAGAGATATTCCGACCGCCCCCGCGCAGCCGATGCCGCTCACTCCCACCCTGGTCATGTCAGACCGCGGCCCGGTCCGTAGACTGGCCCTGTTGGTTGAATGAATGACTGAAGAAAGGAAACGTCATGCTCATCGTGGTTTCGCAGCTGATTCTCACCACCGTGGTCCTGGTGGGCTTTTCCGTCGAGTCCCTGCGTCCGGTCCGCGCGCGCTCCAAGTGAGTGCGCGGCGGCTCGTGCGCTAGGGCAGCACGGTCTTCACGATCGAGGCGTCGAGCGCCTCGTAATCCGCATAGGAGATGGTTTCGTAGAGTTCCTGGCGGCTCTGCATCTCGCCGATGAGACTGCGCGGGCCGCCCTCGCGGGCGATGACGGAATAGAGCCGCTCCTGGGCCCGGGCGGCGATCCGCAGGCTGCTCACCGGCCAGATCACCATCGAAAATCCCATGTCCGCGAACTGTTCGGCGCTGAAGTAGGGCGTGCGGCCGAACTCCGTCATGTTGGCGAGCAGCGGCGCGTCGAGCCGCCGCGCGAACTCGCGGAACATCTGCTCGCTGAGGAGCGCCTCGGGAAAAATGGCATCCGCGCCCGCGTCGAGATAGCGCCTGGCGCGCGCCACCGCCGCGTCGAGACCTTCGTTCGCGGCCGCATCGGTACGCGCGATGATGTACAGGTGCCGCCGCGCGCGCCGTGCCGCGGCGATCTTGGCCGCCATGTCCTCCGGCGTGGCGAGCTTCTTGTCGTTCAGGTGGCCGCACTTCTTCGGCAGCAGCTGATCCTCGATGTGCACCGCCGCCGCTCCGGCATCCTCGAAGGCGCGCACCATGTGCATCACGTTGAGCGCTTCGCCGTAGCCGGTGTCTCCATCGACCAGTACCGGCAGGCCAGCCAGATCGGAA